>CAILBQ010000001.1 GCA_903832475.1 uncultured Acidobacteriota bacterium
CGGTGCGCTATACGCCTGCGGGCGGCGAGGTGTTGTTAGAAGCTGAAGAACGCAAGGGCTTCATTCAGTTCACAGTCAGGGATAACGGCAAGGGTATCGCGGCGGAACGACTACCGCGTATCTTCGACCGCTTCAGCTCGTTCTCGGATGGAGGATCGGGCCTCGGCCTGGCGCTGGTGCGAAGGCTCGTGGAGTCGCTAGGTGGCCAAATCTCGGTGGAAAGCCGTCTCGGCCATGGCGCCACTTTTCGCTTCACCCTTCCCATGGCCACCGTAGAAGCTGGCCGCCGTCCGGTCGAGGTGGGTTGAGCCATGGCGGAACTAAAGCTTGAACCGCCGCTCGACGCGGCTCCCGAATCGGCCCGGCTGCGCATCTACATCGGCGCGGCGCCGGGCGTAGGCAAAACTTTCCATATGTTGAACGATGCTCACCTGCTGCGCGCGCAGGGCGTGGACATTGTCATCGGACTGGTGGAAACGCATGGCCGTGCTGAGACGGCTGCCCAGATTCGCGACCTCGAAATCATTCCGCAACGGGTGATTCCTTATCGCTCTGTGCAGCTTGCCGAGATGGATGTCGAAGCTATTCTGGCGCGCAAGCCTAAGACCGTGATCGTGGACGAGCTGGCCCATACCAACGTTCCAGGCAGCAAGAATAAGAAGCGATACGAAGACGTCCTCGAACTGCTCGACGCCGGCATCAACGTCATGACCGCGGTTAACATTCAGCACCTGGAAACTCTGAACGACGCGGTCGCCCGCTCTGCCAACACTACGATTCGGGAGACCGTTCCGGACAGCTTTTTAAAGCGCGCCGACGAAGTGGTCAATGTCGATGTCACCGTCGATGAACTGCGCGGACGCCTGCGGCAAGGAAAGATCTACGCGGCTGAAAAAGTTGAGCAGTCGCTGGCGAACTTCTTTCGCAAAGGCAATTTGAACATGCTGCGCGAGCTGGCGCTGCGCACCACGGCCGAGCAGGTTGGTTCGCGTGCCGCGGAATACCGGCGCAACCAGGGGTTGGAGCAGGCGCCGATGCCTGAAAAAGTCATGGTCTGCCTATCTACGCGCCCGGGAACCGAGCGGCTGGTGCGCGTGGGATCTCGGGTAGCGGGGCGGCTGGCCACGAACTGGTACGCAGTGTACGTTGCTCGCCCTGAAGAAGACAAAGGCCATGGCGATCCCGAGGCCTTCCAGCGCCTGCAGGAGGTTCAGCGCATGGCGCGGGACCTGGGAGCGCAAGTGATCACACTTACGGACAAAAATGTTTCCGACGCGCTGATTCGCTTTGCCCAGCAGGAAAGCATTTCGCACGTGGTATTTGGGCAGTCGGTGCGGTCGCGGTGGGACATTTTGCTGCGCGGCTCGGTCTTGAATCGATTTCTCGCTGAGGTGCGGGACGTGACTGTGCAGGTGGTGCCGATGCAGAAGCCGATGAAAAGGCCATAAGTTATTTAAATTTTTGATTTTTAGGTTTCTTCCATAATCGAAAATCGCCGCCAAATTCTGAACATGGCTACGGAACCGTCAGGGGGCGGAGCTGGTGGGCGTCGTCGGTTTGGAAGAGACCGGTCGGGCCGGCTACCGTCGAAGGCTGGGAACGGAAAAGATAGCGGACAGAGAAGCCGGCGGCCACGCTGGTGTAGTTTCGTGAGTTGTTCGCCCCTGCAAAGCCGCCGACAAACCAGTGATCGTTGATGGCATAGGCCACCTGGCCGCGCAGATCGTAATTCGGGCCGACGCTGGTCATGTTGGGTAGAGATGGGTTGTTCTGCGAAATTTCGATGGCCTGGTCCAGCGGATACAGCGGTTCCGAATTCAATTGAAATGCCTGGATGCCGAAGCTACCCAGCACGGTGTAGTGCCATCTTGTCTGGTAGTGTCCGGTCCAAGTCACGGGCATGTTTGCCAGGAAGTAGGCATGAGGACTGAAGTATCCGCCCATGCCATAGGTGAACGCCTGCAGGTTGGTGGTGTAGTGCATGGCGAAGAAGTTCGCGCCGATGTTGAGTGTGCCGTATTCGGGAGCGGTGTAGACGCGGAAGTAGGCGCCCATAGAGCCGTCGTAGCGGCGGTTGTCGAGCACGTGATAGCCGGTGATGTACTGACCGCCCGCCCCAGCGTAGAATCCCGACGATAGATCGCCGCGCGCGTATTGGACATTGGCGGAATTGGCGATGACGCCGCCCCAGATGTTGCCGGGGAAGAAAGCTGTTGCCGAGCCTGGGTCGCGGAGGCCGGAGTAAGACAACTGTGTGTCCTTGACGGAGTCGCGGTTAAAAGAGAAGGTCAACGGGCCGCGACCGGGACGCCAGCTTGCGCGGCCGAGGAAATTCCCGATCAGGAAGCCGTACGGAGTGTAACCCCCGGCGAAGGAGAGGTTGGCGAAGGTCAACTGGGCTTCGCCGGAGATGCCAGCGGCGTTCTGCTGGGGAGGAAGGGTCGCCGCGGTGGTGGCCACGGTTCCAGACTCGGTGCCGAACGGTTCCGGGCTGATGCCGCTCGACAGCGTGATGACAGCGTTGCCATCCGCTTGGCCGGAATCGAGAAACACGGGGCGAGCGATGAAGGTGAGGCGTGCCTTAGTGCCGAGCGGGACGGAGGCTTCAAAAGCCGACTCGAGGGTGGTGAGGCTGTCGTAGCCAGCCGTGCCGCTGCGATGCCCGATCATGACGGTGCCCCCCAGCCAGGGGCTGTAGCCACCCTCGATCTGGCGCAACTGCATCTCTGCTTCATCGCGCGGGTCGAGCGTGGCCGGAGTGCGATGTGCGCTGCGCACCCACGGTCCGCGAAGGGGCGGGAGGTTGCGCTCTTGGAGTTCCTGGTCGCTGAGGCCGTCGCGCGTGGTTTGCTGAGCTGGCAGGGGGGAATCGGTCACCGGCTGCTGCGGCAATGGAGCCTGGCCTGGTGCGGTGACCAGCGTGGGCACAGTTGCACCGCTTTGGGTATTTGTCTTGATGCGCTTTTTCTTTTTGGTTCCGGTCAATTGCGGGGCAGGCTGCTGGGGCTGCTGAGCGGCTGGCAAAGGTGGAGC
>CAILBQ010000002.1 GCA_903832475.1 uncultured Acidobacteriota bacterium
CGCCGGCCGGGAGGCTGGTGCAGACTTGGCCTACCGGGGACGAGCAGTTGCTGCCCATGATGGACTACGACATCACTCATGGACGCACTTATCTTTATTCCAAACAAAAGCCGCTGTATGCATTTGGCTATGGCCTGAGCTATACAACCTTCACCTATTCGAAGCTTGGGACAAGTGCAAAATCGATTCCTGGCGAAGGTCAAGTGGCAGTAGCAATTCCCGTGACGAACGCGGGTGGGCGAGCGAGCGACGAGATCGTTCAGCTCTACGTCCAGCATCTCGGGTCGGCCGTCAGCCGGCCGCAACTTGCGCTGGTTGGCTTCCGGAGGGTTCATGTTGAAGCCGGTAAGACGGCTGAAGTGAAAATGACCGTCAAGGCGAAGGACCTGGCCTATTGGGATGCGGCTCGGCATGCGTGGCGAGTTGAGAAGGAAACGATCCGGTTGCTGGCAGGCGGATCATCGGATAACTTGCCGGTGTCAGCCGAGGTGCATATCGACAGCGCATTGGAGTACAAGCCGTAGTTGTCTGAAGGCGAATCACTCCTCGCTGGAAAGCATCTCGCGCAACAAGCTGAGCCATGCAGCTTGCTCTTTGCGGATGCGCCCGGCGGCATCCTCCAGACCGAACCAGCGTCCCTGGTCGACTTCGGGGATTTCAAGCTGGCGTTTGGAGCGAGGCGGCCATTCCACCATGCACGTATTGGAAACAAGCTGCGCCGGATCGCAATCGCCGGGAAATGCCCACGCTGTAACCAGTTTCCCGCTAGCTTGGCGCATGGTGCCCAGGGAGAGAAAAGCGCCTATCGCCGTGAAGCCGGTTTCTTCATGGAATTCGCGCTGTGCGGCGGCAAGAGGATCCTCTTCTGGTCCGTATTCGCCCTTGGGGATCGTCCACGCGCCGAGGTCTTTCTTCGCCCAGAACGGGCCGCCAGGGTGAACAAGGAAGACTTCGATTGTTTCGTTGTGCTTGCGGTACATGAGCAAGCCGGCGCTTCGTTTCGGCATGGAGTCTCGCGGATTCTCGATGGTTCACTTCGCTTCAAGGTTAGCTCAGAAGGCTGCGCAAACGAATGAGCTATCAGACACTTGAAGCCGTTTGCGATCGGGTGGTCGCATACTCGATTTTCTGGAACGGAATGGTTCCCCACTTAACTTCCAGAAAAGGCTTGCCGCCCTTCATGCCGACGGTGCCGAATCCTGTTGCCGTGGAGAGGAAGGAACGGAAATCTCCGGCGATAACAGGCTTCACATAGAGCGTCTTCGAAACGGCATCATAGCGCGCTCCGCTGAATGCCTGCAGGAGCGCGTATGAGGACATCGCGCGAGCGTACCAGTGTCCGCACTCATATTGATCGAACGGATTGCGTACGCGGCCGTCGTATCGTGCGGCGCATGTCCGCACAACATCCAGCCCCTCTTCGATCAGCCCGCTCGCAATCATGTGAGAGGCAGCCTGATACTCGATGCCTGTCCACACCTCGTTGGAGTACACGAACGGCAGCGAAAGAGCGCCACCCTTGGGCCAGGTGCACAGCAGGAGTCCGCCCTCGGCTCCCAGTGCGAAGCCAGGGCGCTGCGGATCGGCATGATGCGAGAGATCCTTCTTCAAGTTATAGCGATGTACGGCGCGAAGATGGCTGATGACTTTTTGCTGGTCCAGGATCGGATCCAGGCCACAAGCCGACGCAAAGAAGGCGCCCAGCACGCCGTCCGAAAGGCAGCCGGTGCCGTATTGATATTTAGGCCCTTCTTTCTCGAGCAGCTCGCGAGCTTCAGGAGAATAGTTGCCGCCATAGTTCCTGAATTCTGCCGGGTTCTTCGCGCGCAGATGTTTCCACTCGATCTTCTGAACGAAATACTCGCCATCGAATAACTCGGCCTCCATACGCTGTCGTCCACTCTCGTACAATTTGCCATAAAGAGTTACGTCATCGCCGAGTGCTGTTCCCATGAGAACGGCTGCATGAAGCGCACCCAGGTAGATGCTGGTGCACATGCCGGTCGGGCCCCAGAACTCAATGTCATAGCTGTTGTGGTGCGGCTCCTCGATCCATCCCTCGTGTCTGGGGTCCCAGGTCTCGATACAGTAATCAAGGCTCTTCTTCACCTTCGGCCAGAGACCGCGCAGCCATTCCGTGTTACCACCGATGCGCCAGTCGCGGTAGATCTTCATCACGCCGCCGAGCTGGCCATCGGCGGCAGCGTGGAAGTAGTTGCCGATAGGCCGGATGGGCAGCGCCGCGCGAAATTGCTGGTGCCCCTGCTCGTCCTGATTAGGACCGAATTCCGTTTCGCGGAGGCTTCGTTCCAGTTCAGGGAACAGGTGCGGCACAGCTTGGGCATAGTTCCACACATGCGTGCACGAGCCTGGACAACTCCCTACATCATCCGCTGTACCTTCCCACGCCCAGAACTTTCCGTCAGCCTGCCGCAGTACGGTCGGTGATTTTAGGATGGAGAGGTTGCAGGCAATAGCGTCCACCACTTCTGGCGGCAAGGTCGAATCATAAAAGGTTTCTGTAAAGGTCTCGGTGCGAGCGCGCAGGTCGGCGTAGTGGTCGTTCC
>CAILBQ010000003.1 GCA_903832475.1 uncultured Acidobacteriota bacterium
AGCTCTCCCACCCAGTAGGTCGCTGTCTCCAGAGACGCCTCCGAATCGCCAAAATCCTCGATCCAGCGCACTTCCGGCTCCCGCCGAAACCAAGTCAACTGCCGTTTGGCGAAGTTGCGGTGTCCCTGCTGGGCAGCCGCGATCGCCTCCTCCCGCGTCAGAGCGCCGTCAAGCTCCGCGAGGGCTTGACGGTATCCCAGGGCATCGAGCGCCTTCACTCGCCCAAACCTCTCCAGCAGTTCCCGCGTTTCATCAACTAATCCCTCGGCAAACATCGCGGCCGCCCGCTCGTTCAGCCGCTTGTAAAGCGCCTGCCGCGGCGGGTTCAACCCGATCCGCAGCAGGCGAAACCCCGTCAGCGGATCGCGAGCCACCTCCGGCCCCGCTTCCAGAGTCGCCGAAAGCGGCCGACCCGTCGCAAACAATACCTCAAGTGCCCGAATCAGCTTCGGCGTGTCGTTGGCATGAATCCGCAACGCCGACAATGGATCGAGCCGCCGCAGAAGGCGGTGCAGCCAAAACGCCCCAAATCGTTCCTGGCTGCGAAGTAATCTCGCGCGCAATTCGACCTGACGCTGCGGCCCGGCAAACAAGCCCATCGTCAACGCGCGCAGATAGAGCCCTGTTCCGCCCGTCACCAGCGGCAGGTGCCCGCGACCGGCAATTTCGCGCATGGCCTGCCGTGCCTGACGCGCATACTCTCCGGCTGTGAACGGTACATCCGGATCGGCAACATCGATCAGGTGATGTGGCAGCCGGGCTCGCTCTTCTCGTGAAGGCTTGGCCGACCCGAGGTCCATCCCGCGATACACCGCGACCGAATCGCAACTGACAACTTCGCCGCCAAAGCGCTCTCCCAGCGCCAGCGACAGAGCTGTCTTCCCGCTCCCCGTCGGTCCCAGGATCAACACCGCAAGCGGGTCAACCGGCTCCCCGCCTGAAACCGCACGCGAACCTACCAAAACCTCCACCAGCCTGCCGGAAAGATCCATCCACTCGGCGCGTGCAACAGCCGATACACCAGCGCCACCAGCGCCAATAGCAGCAGTCCGATCGCCTGGTTGCGACGGAAAACGCGGCCCTGTTCGTCGCGTCGCTGCTGGTGCTCGAGCTGAGTATTTTGAGTGTTCATGGTTTCTAATCCAGCATCTTTCCAGTTTCGCGTCCGGCTTTCCCCTTCGGCTAGCGGCAGTATAGCGGACCCTCGCGCAACACTCGCCCTCGAACCTTCTTCCGCATTACCCTGTTAAGGTAAGTGGCTGGGCTTGCGCCGTCTGTGACAGCCACACGACATTGCCAATTTCAAAGAAGGTACGCGATGAAGATCTTGATTTTTGGCTCCGGCGGCCGCGAACACGCCCTTGCCTGGGCCATTGCGAAAAGCGATCGGGTGACCGAAATTGTCTGCGCGCCAGGCAACGGCGGTATGGCCTCGCTGGCGCGGCTGGTTCCCGTTTCGCTCTCTGACCTCGGCGCCATGGTGGAAATCGCCTTGCGCGAACGCGCCGACCTGACCGTCGTGGGACCGGAGTTGCCCTTGTCGCTCGGCCTGGTCGATGCCCTGCAGCAGCGCGGACTCAAGGTCTTCGGTCCCACGCAGGCCGCCGCGATGCTCGAATCCAGCAAGTCCTTTGCGAAGAGGTTCCTGCAGCGCCATAACATTCCCACGGCCAATTACGCCGTCTGCACCTCCGCTGAAGAAGTCGACAATGCCATCGAGTTCTTCCATCCGCCTATCGTGGTCAAGGCCGACGGCCTCGCTGCCGGCAAAGGCGTGGTCATCTGCCAGTCCAGGCGCAGCGCCATCGAAGCTGCGCAAGGCCTGTTCGACGGCAAGCTCCTCGGATCAGCAGAGCAGCAGCTGGTCATCGAAGAATTCCTGGTCGGCGAAGAAGTCAGCTTCCTCTGCCTTTCCGACGGCAAGCACGTCGCGCCTCTCGTTCCAGCCCAGGACCACAAGCGGGTGGGCGAAGGCGATACCGGGCCCAACACCGGCGGCATGGGCGTCTACTCCACCGACGACATTCTTGAGCCCGAGATGCAGGAATGGATCATGCACCACATCGCGCGGCCCACCATCCGCGGCATGGCTGAGGAAGGCACGCCTTTCGTCGGCGTGCTCTACATCGGCCTGATGATGACCGCGCGCGGGCCGCAGGTGCTCGAATTCAATGCCCGCTTTGGCGACCCGGAAACCCAGGCCATCCTCATGCGTCTCGACAGCGACCTGGTCGACGCTCTCGAAGCCTGCGTCGAGGGACGCCTTTCTGAAACAGAATTCCGTTGGAAGCCGGGTGCCAGCGCCTGCGTCATTGCCAGTTCCGGCGGCTATCCCGGTTCGTTCCAGACCGGATTTGCCATTGCGGGCCTCGAAGATGTCGCCGCCATGCCCAATGTGCAGATCTTCCACTCTGGAACCGCGATTTCCGGCGGCAAGCTGCGCACCAGCGGAGGCCGCGTACTGGGCGTTACCGCCGTCGGAGCGACCCTGCCGCAAGCCCTCGTTCTGGCCTACGAAGCGATGGGCAAAGTCCACTTCCAGGACATGTATTACCGCCGCGACATCGGCCATCGCGCCCTGCACAAGCCAGGTGCGCATTGATCCGGACAACAGCGCCCGAGAAGCATGACGTATTCTGGCTGCCGGACCGCTTCACCCACAAAGGAGTCTTCTTGCCAAGTCTGAGTTTCGCGTCATCGCCCAGTGTCTTTCCCGTTTTCCTCCAAACCTCGTTCCGAGTGGGCGTCGCATCCGCGCGAAGCTGGTCGATCGCCGCTCTGGCTGTGGCCCTGATCGCGCCTATCGCGGCCCTCGCACAGACCACGCCCATGCCGCCGACCGGCACCGCGCCCAAAAAGGAAACTCCCCAGGCCACGCTGCCCAAACTTTCGGACGAACAACTTTACCAACTCCGCACGGACTGGCCCATGCTTGCACGCTACCGCGACGCCAATGCCAAACTGTCTGCCCCTGCCGCCGACGAGAAGCGGGTCGTCTTCATGGGCGACTCCATCACCGAGGGCTGGATGAATCACGGGACTGGCGCCAGCGAAGCCAACCCTGGATTCTTCCCCGGCAAGCCGTTCATCGACCGCGGCATCAGCGGCCAGACCACCCCACAGATGCTCATCCGCTTCCGCCCCGACGTCATCGACTTGAAACCCGCCGCAGTGGTGCTTTTCGCCGGCATCAACGACATTGCCGGCAACACCGGCGACATGACCCTCGAAGAGACAGAAGGCAACCTGGCCTCCATGGCTGAGCTGGCCCATGCCAACGGCATCAAGGTGGTGATCTGCTCCATCCTGCCGGCCTACGATTTTCCCTGGCGTCCCGGCCGCGAGCCGGCCCAGAAGGTCGTCAAGGTCAACGAATTCCTCAAGTCGTATGCCGCGGCTCATGGCCACGTGTACGTCGACTTCTATTCCGCCATGGTGGACCAGCGCGGCGGCCTACCGGCCAATCTCAGCCATGATGGCGTGCATCCTACGCCTGCTGGATACGCCATCATGAATCCGCTGGTTGAAGCGGGGATCGCCAAGGCGCTGGGCGGTCAGTGATTCGATTGGCGAAATGAGTTTCGCCTTTTTGCAACGGAACCGCTCATTCGGCGCGTCGAATTTGCCTGAAAACCGGGGGGAGGGGGGGTGGGGTACCCCTCATTACGTGCAAACGGTTCGAAATCAACTGGTTACGCGCATAATTCGTGCGCTTTTGCGGGCGTTTTGCGCACGTTTGATGCGCCAAGTTCGGGGCGAGCATCGCAGCCGGACTTGGCGGCGCGCATTCCGCACACCCTCTTCCAGTGTGCACCTGGAGCAGGAGTTCTTTCGCGAAAAAGAGCCGCCGACTCTACCGTGTTTTCCGGATTTGGGAAAACTGGCGGCAATCAGCCACCCATGAACATGCCGCCGTTTACGTCGAGGACGTGCCCGGTCACGTAACCCGCGCCTTCCGAGGCGAGGTAGAGCACGGCATGGGCGATATCGGCATCGGTGCCGGCGCGGCCCAGTGGGATGGTGGTCATCATGTCGGCGCGCTGCTTTTCGTTGAGCACGGCGGTCATCGGCGTCTCGATGTAGCCGGGGGCGACGGCGTTGACGGTGATGCCGCGGGAGGCGACTTCCCGAGCCAGGGATCGCGTCATTCCCAGCAAGCCCGCCTTGGTGGCTGCGTAGTTGACCTGGCCGGCTTGGCCGGTGCGGCCAACGACGCTCGAAATGTTGATGATGCGCCCCCAGCGGTTTTTGATCATGGGACGCAGCACGGCCTGGGTAAGCAGGAAGGCTCCGGTCAGGTTGGTGGCCAGCACATCGTCCCAGTCGGGACGCTTCATGCTCATCATGAGGCCGTCGCGGGTGATGCCGGCGTTATTGACGAGGATTTCGACTTTGGCGAAGCGTTCAAGAATGGCCTTGGCTGCGGATTTGATGGACTCTTCGCTGGCCACGTCGATAGCGAAGGCTGCAGCCGTGCCGCCAGCAGATTCAATCTCCGCCTGGACTTCGGCGAGTTTGCTTTCATTGCGTGCCGCGAGCACGACTGTCGCTCCGGCCGCCGCCAGCGCTACGGCGCAGGCCCGTCCAATTCCCTGGGACGCGCCGGTCACCAGCGCTATCCTACTGTTCACTTCGTTCATCGTTCCCCTTTGTGGACTGGTCAGGACCTGGCCTGTCCCGCTCCTGCTTCTTGGAGATTATAGAAGCGTTTCAGCGTGAATCTTGGGCGGAGCAAGAACGGTCAGATCCCCTATTCCTGTCAACGAGTCAGCTGTTTCACAAATTCAAATCTGCCGTACAAGCGCCAAAAAGTGGGCTTCGAGTTCTGCAGATGTCCGAAACGTTGTTTCTGTCAGCAACTTCCGATATGCCTCCGCCGGATCGATCAACCCGAGCTTTCCAGCCGTGAGCAAGACGCCAAGTGTGCCGGTCGTGGTGATCCCGCGCGTAGACGCTTCAAGCCGACCCTTTCGCTCATCGATTAGCAAAAGATCGGCTCCCCTTTCCATGGCCAGCTGAATTGCCTCTCTCTCACCGATTCCGAGGCGAGAAAGCGATGGGTCGGGCTCCGAGAGCGGACTGCAGATATCGATCCATGCCGGAATCTGCTCGGCCCATTCACGCACTACTTTCGGTGCCCCTGACTGTGCCATCTCCTGCAAGACGCCATGAGGGACAAGAATCCGGCCATACAGCGGAGAGAGAAGGATTTCGGCGTTTATCTGAATCAGGTAATTCAACGGGGACGTGTCGGCAACGACGATCATTTCGAGAACAGCCCTTTCGCCTCGAGCTGGCGAAAAGACTGAACATCCGTATCCAAATCCTCGACGCCGTAGGAGTGGTCCAAGATTTTGCG
>CAILBQ010000004.1 GCA_903832475.1 uncultured Acidobacteriota bacterium
CGTTCAATGCGCTTGAGGAACTGTTTAGGGATGATCTGATCGGTGTCGACGTTGACGCGGTCGAGCGGGGCGGCGAGCGAGGTGACGGTCTTGAAGGGTTCCATGTTAGTTCGCGGCCTCCACGGTCTCGGAAACTTCGGCCCAGTTGCGGACGTCGACGAAATGGCCTGCTATGGCAGCGGCTGCGGCCATTTCGGGGCTGACCAAGTGGGTACGTCCGCCGCGGCCCTGGCGTCCTTCGAAGTTGCGGTTCGATGTGGAAGCGCAGCGCTGACCGGGCGAGAGGATGTCGGGGTTCATGCCCAGGCACATGCTGCAGCCGGGCTCGCGCCACTCGAATCCGGCTTCTTTGAAAACAAGGTCGAGGCCTTCTGCTTCAGCCTGATCCTTGACGGTTTGGGAACCGGGCACAACCATGGCTGACACGTGGGTACTTACATGGTGGCCTTTCACGATGGAAGCCGCAGCGCGCAAGTCTTCGATGCGGGAGTTGGTACAGGAGCCGATGAAGACGCGATCGATGGCCACGTCTTCTAGCAGCGTGCCGGCCTTGAGGTCCATGTATTCGAGAGCGCGTTCGAAGGCGCGGCGCTCGCCTTCGGTCTGCGCGTCGGCGGGGTTGGGAACGGCCGATGTAATTGGCGCGACCATGCCCGGGCTGGTGCCCCAGCTGACATAGGGGACGAGGGTCGCGGCATCGATGACCAGTTCGCGATCAAACTTGGCGCCGGCATCGGAAGGCAGCTTACGCCACTCGGCAACGGCTGCATCCCAGGCCGTGCCCTGTGGCGAGTAGCGACGGCCTTTGAGGTAGGCAAAGGTGGTTTCGTCGGGAGCGATCATGCCGGCGCGGGCGCCTGCTTCGATGCTCATGTTGCAGATGGTCATGCGGCCTTCCATGGAAAGAGCGCGGATGGCCGATCCCGCGTACTCGATGACGCAACCCGTCGCACCGTCCGTCCCGATCTGGCCGATGATGGCGAGGACGATGTCTTTGGCGGTGACGCCTTTGGGCACGTTGCCTTCAACGGCAATGCGGAAGGTCTGCGGGCGGCCCTGGGGGAGGGTTTGCGTCGCAAGCACGTGTTCCACTTCGCTGGTGCCGATGCCGAAGGCTAAGGCTCCGAATGCCCCGTGGGTCGAAGTGTGAGAGTCGCCGCAGACGATGGTCATGCCCGGCTTGGTGATGCCGAGCTCCGGGCCAATGACGTGGACGATGCCTTGCTCGCGGCTGCCGACGTCGAAAAGTTCGATGCCGAACTCCTTGCAGTTGTCGCGCAGCGTGCTGATCTGCTTGGCGGCAATCTGGTCGAGGATGTTGAAGCGCTCGGCAATCGTCGTCGGCACATTGTGATCGACGGTGGCGACGCAGCGATCGGGGCGACGCACGGTGCGGCCGGTGAGCCGCAGGCCTTCGAAGGCTTGGGGGGAAGTCACTTCGTGGATCAGGTGCAGGTCGATGTAGAGCAGCGTCGGTTCGCCCTGCGGCTCGACGACGACGTGCTGCTCCCAGACTTTTTCGAACAACGTTTTGGGGGTGTTGCTCATGTGTTCCTCAGCGGAGCTAGCGGCGCTAGCGGGGGTTGGCGGAGCTAGGTAAGTGCTAGTTGCGACGTAAGGGTCTCGCGGACCTTTTGGCCCATCTGTGTGGTGCCGAGAACGTTGAAGCTGGTATTGCCGCGGGCGAGGTCGGCGGTGCGGAAGCCTGCTTCGAGGACCTTGAGAACCGCAGTTTCAATGGCGACGGCTTCGGCTTCGAGACCGGCGGAGTGGCGTAGCACCAAAGCGCCCGTGAGGATTGCACCGAGAGGGTTGGCGATGTTTTTGCCTGCGATGTCTGGCGCCGAGCCGTGGATGGGTTCGTACAGGTTGACCTTGCCGCCGATGGTGGCCGAGGGCAACATGCCGAGCGAGCCGGTGATGACGGCCGATTCATCGGAAAGAATGTCGCCGAATAGATTTTCGGTGAGGACGACGTCGTAGTTGCGCGGACTGGTCATGAGCAGCATGGCCATGGAGTCGACCAGCTGATGTTCGAGGGCGACGTTGGGGAATTCCTTCGCCACTTCGGTTACAGTCGCGCGCCAAAGCTGTGAGACTTCAAGGACGTTGGCCTTGTCGACGGACGTGACTTTCTTGCGGCGTTTCTGGGCAAGCTGGAAGGCGATGCGTGCGACGCGGACAATTTCGTCGCGGGTATAGCGCATGGTGTTCCAGGCTTCGCCGGTGTCCTTATTCCATTCGCGGGGCGCGCCGAAGTAGAGGCCGCCGAGGAGTTCGCGGACGAAGAGAATGTCGGCGCCGTCGATAATATCGGGCTTGAGCGGGCTGTTGACGGCGAGTTCTTTGGACGCGAAGGCAGGGCGCAGGTTGGCGAAGCCGCCGAGTGACGCGCGGAGTTGGAGCAGGCCGGCTTCAGGCCGCGTGTTGGGCGGGAGGGCGTTCCACTTGATGCCGCCGACGGCTCCGAGGAAAACAGCGTCGGAGGCGAGGGCTGCCTGAAGCGTGTCCGCGGGGAGCGGCGTGCCGTCGGTGTCGATGGCGATGCCGCCGATGCGCTTTTCGGTCACGGCTAATTCATGGCCGCCATGAGACATGACCAAGCGCATGACGGAGATGGCTTCGTTTGTGACTTCGGGGCCGATGCCGTCGCCGGCGACTACTAATAAGTTGAGCTTCATCTGCCTTACGTCCCTCAGGGGCTGAAGCCCCAGACCTGATCCATGGTTCTGTGGCACGACTGAAGTCGTGCCCTATCACAAAGCCTCGCGATTCGCTTGGTTGCGATTAGTCCACTTCGGCGTAGGACATTGGACGGCGGTCGCGAATCTGTTGCGGCAGCAAGCCAATGAGGTCCTGGTCGTAGATGTTTTTCTTGCGGTCGGCGAGTGCGACAAAGCGGTAATACGTCTGTTGAAGCTCTTCACGCGAGATGGTGTAGCCAAGTTGTTCAAGACGATTGCGCAGGGCAGCGCGGCCGGAGTGCTTGCCGAGAACGAGCTGTGTGCTGGCGGCGCCGACTGACTGCGGGGTCATGATTTCGTAGCACAGCGGGTTGGCGAGCATGCCGTGCTGGTGGATGCCAGATTCGTGCGCGAAGGCGTTGGCGCCCACGATGGCTTTGTTGGGGGAGGGTCCGAAGGTGATCAGTTGCGCGAGGGTCTGGCTGGTGGGGTAGAGCTTGTCCAGATGAAGGCCGGTCTTGACGCCGTAGCGGTCTGCGCGGACGTACAGAGCAGCGGCGATTTCTTCAAGGGGTGCGTTGCCGGCGCGTTCGCCGACGCCGTTGATGGTGCATTCGACCTGGCGAGCTCCGGCTTGGACGGCTGCAAGCGAGTTGGCGACGGCGAGGCCGAGGTCGTCATGGCAGTGCGAGGAGAGGATCACGTTCTCGGCATCGATGGCGGGAATGCGCTCGCGCACTTCGCGGAAGAGCTGACCGTACTCCTCGGGCGTCGTGTAGCCGACGGTATCGGGCATGTTGATGGTACGGGCGCCGGCTTCGACAGCAACGCGAACCATCTCAACGAGGAAGTCGCGGTCGGAGCGTGTGGCGTCTTCCGGAGAAAATTCAACATCGTCGCAGAGCGTACAGGCCTGGCGAACCGACTCTGCGGTCTGGTCGAGCGCCTGCTGGCGGCTCATCTTCAGCTTGTATTCGAGATGCAAGTCGCTCGAGGCGAGGAAGACGTGAATGCGGGCGCGGTCAGCGTGCTCGAGGGCGCGCGAGGCCATGATGATGTCTTCGCTCTTGGCGCGGGCGAGGGATGTGATACGTGGCCCGCGGATGGCCTGGGTGATGGTGGCGATGGCGGCGAAGTCGCCTTCAGAGGCCATGGCGAATCCGGCTTCCAGGATGTCGACCCCCAGGTCTTCAAGGGCGTGGGCCATGGAAAGTTTTTCCTGGGTGGTCATGCTGCAGCCGGGAGACTGCTCGCCGTCGCGGAGGGTGGTGTCGAAAATCAGAACCTGGTTGGGATCAGTGGTCATGGGGAATCCTGAGGGTACGCTTTTCTGCCTAGATCAGTTTCGCCGATCTGGCTTCCATAACGCAAAGTTATTCTAGTTTGAGATTCGATTACAATTACTTATGCAATCGTCTGGAGGGTAATGGCTTGGAGTTGCACCAGTTAGAGACCTTTCTTGCCGTCGCGGAAGAGCGCAGTTTCTCTCGTGCGGCCATGCGCCTGCATCGCACGCAGCCGGCGATTAGCCAGGTAATTCGCAAGCTCGAGGAAGCGGTGGGCGAGGTGCTTTTTGATCGCGCGGCGCGAGATGGTTCGTTGACGGCGGCGGGCGAGCTGCTAAGGGAATACGCGGCACGGCTGCTGGCATTGCGGCGGGAAGCTTCGAGCGCGATGCAGGAGTTGAAGTCGCTCGAACGCGGGCAGTTGCAACTGGCGGCCAACGAGTACACGTGTCTCTACCTGCTGCCCGTGCTGGATGCCTTTCGCAAACAGCATCCCAAGATTGATGTGACGGTGCATCGGTCGCTGGCCAGCCAGATTCCGGAAGAGCTGAATCTGAGAACGATAGAGCTGGGCGTGATCAGCTTCAAGCCGGATACAGAACAATATCGATCGGTTGCGGTGTACGCGGACACGCTCGCCTTCATTGCAAATCCTCGACATGCACTGGCGCGTGAGAAGCGCGTGTCTATCACGGAGCTGGGTGAGGAAACGTTTGTTGCGCACAATGTGCCTTCGCCGCTGCGCAAGCGAGTGATTGAAACGTTTGAGAAGCACCGCACGCCGCTGAATATGAGAATTGAACTGCCTTCGATCGAGGCCATCAAGCGATTTGTGGCGATGGGCAATGGTGTTGCGCTGGTTCCGCGACTGACGTGCGCGCGGGAACTCGAGACGGGGGAACTGGTGGCTGTACCGGTGGATGAGTTAGAGTTTCGCAGATTGCTGCGGCTGGTGTACCGGAGGAATTCAAAGCTGTCGTATGCGGCGACGGCGTTTCTGCAGACGGTACGGGGCATGGCGACGGAGGTGAGTGCGCCGTTTCATTACCAGGTGGAAAGGTAGAGAAGAGAGGACAGAGAGCAGAGAACAAGAGGCGATGGATCCTCAGAGAGCTTAGAGCTATAGAGCCGACGCAACGGCAAGAGTTGCGATGGCGGCGGTTTCCGCGCGAAGGATTCTCGGGCCGAGCGAGGCGGGTTGCCAGTTGTGCTTTGCGAAAAGGGAGATTTCTTCCGGTGTCCAGCCGCCTTCCGGGCCGATGGCGAATTCAAATTCTGGAAGATCGTTGGACGAGATTTTTAGAGCCGCCTGAATACGTTGACGAAGGCTGACAGTGTGCTCATCCTCCGCGAGCAGAATCTGGTGTGCGGATGTATTTCGCGAGAGGCGTGTGGCGAGAGCGATGGGGTCTTCGATGGCGGGAAGATCGGCGCGGCGCGATTGTTTGGCTGCTTCGTGCGCGAGCCGGCGCCAGCGCTCAACGCGTTTGTCGGCGGATAGCGCGAGATGCTTTTCCGTACGCCGGGCGATGATGGGAACGATCGTAGAGACGCCGAGTTCCGTGGCTTTTTCAATCGCCCACTCCATGCGATCGAATTTGAAGACGGCGAGAAGAAGCGTGAAGGGCAATGCCGATTCCGCGTCTAGTACGCTGAGAAGCTTGAAGCGCACCTCTTCGAGGCTGACTGTTTCGATGACGGCTTGATAGACGCGACCGCCGGCAACAATGTCCGCCTGTGTGCCGGCTTGCGCGCGGAGTACGCGAGCCAGGTGTTCGGCTTGCGCGCCAAGCAGGCTCGCTGTGGTGTCGGTGAAGGTATCGGCGATCCAGCGGCGTCGAGTCATCGTGAAAGATCTCGCATTCTTGCTGTCTACATGGCCGGCAAGAAGGACTGCGATCAGTGTACTGGAGCCAGCGTAAAGGCAAAGCAGTGATTTGACCGCCCAGAGCTTGAGGGTGGACGTGCTTCAAGGCGCAACAAAAAAGGGAACGCTGTGAGCGTTCCCTTTTTTGTTGCCTTTTTGTGATGCTTGCCTGTTGGTGTGTTGCCTATTCTCCCTGATGATGCGAATAGAGTGCAGCTCAGAATTACTTGCTGCAATGGATGAAGGTATAGATTCATGCAGGATTGGTGTCAAGGGAAAAATGAAAGAAAACCTATTTTCCCACAGGAAGTTTTTCGAAGAGATGGTCGGCATCAATGCTGCCTCCATGCAAAGACGTGCCCACATGAACGAGGAAGAGAGTTACACCACCTCGGGTGCAGCGTCACCGGAGTCGGAGATGCGCTGCCGGATGGTGTGTTCGAGCATGATGCGGCCACGGCTTGCCGAGTGATTCATAGCCGCGTTGTTGCAATGAATCATGAATGCGGAGCGCCCAAAAACGACGGTTGCTGGATCGGGATCGGGTGTGCGACGATCGGACCCTTGTCGCCAGGATCATCAAACAATGGTTGAATCGCGTATTTGCCGCGTGGCAAGGGTCCCAGGTCTGGATCGCCTTATAAATTGGGATTGTTCAAGCTGGCTCCAGTGCCGGAACATTCGATGTCTACAAACTCTCCGTCTTGACTGAGGTTTCCATTCGCTCTTACATAACCCCACATGCGAGATTCCTTTCTGATGGGCTCGGATAGAAACCGCGGCGGCCTTGCCGCAGAGAAAAATGGATGCGCCAAAAAGCCACGGATTTTGCAAGCTATTGGCAAGCGAAAGAATGCGAGCCCATTCAGTGAAGATTGGGCAGGTGATCGAGCAAGTGCATCTGGCGGATCAAGGCGAGTGCGAGGCCGGTGGCGAAGTCGTGCCAGCTATGGGCGAGCATGCCGGGAAAGAGATTGC
The DNA here is from genome assembly GCA_903832475.1 of uncultured Acidobacteriota bacterium. GTDB lineage: Bacteria > Acidobacteriota > Terriglobia > Terriglobales > Acidobacteriaceae > Acidicapsa. The sequence goes on from CAILBQ010000004.1 coordinate 6,816, forward strand.
GCCGCAATAGGGCAATCCCGCCGAAGAGCGCTCCGTAGACGCTGATCAGGCACATGCCACGAATTCCCTGGTAGCCGTGCGCCGCGCCGAAGACAACCGCCGAGAGCGCTACACCGAAGACCGTGCTGTGCAGCAGCGAGATGGATTGCAATTGCAGGTAGCCGCGAAAGACGAGTTCTTCGGCGAAACCGACGAGCAGACAAAGCACTCCCCACGCTGCGATCTCAATACCGTTTGCGGGTGCGAGCGTCATGAGCTTTTTGGCCATCTCAACTTGCTCTTGCTGCGGAGATGGTTCTTTGGCCGACTGCCCGGAACTCTGGCTCTTGACGTGACGATGATAGATGGCGGTTTGCACCGCGTTCCAGGTGAACGCGAACGAGGCGAGCACCAGCATGGAGAACAGCCAGAAGACGGCGGCGATGCCGACCTCCCGGGTAATGTCGTTGAGTCCGTGCGGCAACGCGCCGAAGAGACTGCGGAACGGGGTCTTGCGCAGACGCAGGCCAAGGTAGACGAAGGCGACGAGGACAAGTTCGAGGACGCCGCTGAGGGCGTAATGCACGATGCGGTGTGGGTCGCCCGATCCTGCCGCGGTCATGCGGCCAGCGCCGAGTGTGCTGATGGCCACGATGGCTGCGATGAGCACGATGGTGTGCCAGAGAGGCGCAATGCCGCGCTTCGCTTCAAGTTGTGAAGAGCCTGTGTCGATTGGGGTTGTGGTTTCTTCCGCGGCCATGCTCTCAGAGTAACGGATGCGCGAGCAGTGTTTCACTTGGCGAGAATCCTCACAGGATGCTTGCTCGATTCATCGCAGAGTCACCTGCTGTCGTGATACGGGCCACAGTGGAGAGCGCTCAGCATTCGATGATGTTCAGAGCCAGTCCCGCAAGAGACGTTTCCTTGTAGCGCGATTGCATGTCGAGGCCCGTGAGGTACATGGTGCGGATGACCTGGTCGAGCGAGACCTTGTGCTCTTCGGGTTCCTGCATGGCGATGCGGGTGGCGTGCACGGCTTTCACCGAGCCCATGGCGTTGCGCTCGATGCAGGGTATCTGGACCAGTCCGCCGATGGGGTCGCAGGTCATGCCGAGGTTGTGCTCCATGGCGATTTCAGCGGCGTGTTCGATCTGGCCGGGCGTTCCGCCAAGAGCGGCGGCCAGTCCGCCGGCGGCCATGGAGCAGGCTACCCCGACTTCGCCCTGGCATCCGACTTCCGCGCCGGAGATGGAAGCATTCTCCTTATATAAGATGCCGATCGCGGCAGAGGTGAGGAAGTAGCGCAAGATGCCTTCTTCCGATGCATCTGGAATGAAGTTGCTGTAATAGAGGCCGACGGCAGGCACTACGCCTGCGGCGCCGTTGGTGGGAGCGGTCACCACGCGTCCGCCTGCGGCGTTCTCTTCGTTGCAGGCCATCGCATACACCGTGACCCAGTCGAGCGGGGCGAGTGGATCAGCAACGAGGTCATGTTGTTTGCGTTCGTTCAGTCGTTCGGCAAGCCGGTGAGCGCGGCGACGCACGTTGAGACCACCCGGCAGAATTCCTTCGGTGGCGATACCTCGTGCCACGCAGTCCTGCATGGTCTGCCAGATGTTGAGAATGCGTTCACGCAGAATTGTCTTTTCGTTGTCGGCGCCTTTTTCGGGAAGGATGGAAAGTTCGTTGGCTTGCATGATTTCAGCAATGGAGAGGGAGTGAGCGTGGGCCAGCGCAAGCAATTCAGCCGCGCTGTGAAACGGGTAGGGTATTGCGCCACGCCGGGCATTCAAGTCCACCGCGTCAACGCCGTCTTCGGTGATGAATCCTCCGCCGATGGAAAACCACGTACGTACCCGCAGGACGCTTCCCATTTCATCCATTGCGGTGAATCGCAGGCCGTTGGGGTGCCGGGTCACGGCACCGGGCGGGAACATGGTGTTGCGATGGAAGAGCAAATCGGTGGGCTCGCTGAAGGGAATCGAATGCGTTCCAGCCAGAGACAGCCAGCCCTGTGTCCGAATTTCAGCGACGGTAGTTTCGATGGCGGCGGGATCGATTTGTGCTGGCGAAAACCCGCTCAAGCCGAGCAGCACGGCGCGATCCGTGGCGTGTCCGATGCCGGTGAGTGCGAGGGAACCGTACAGGTCGACCTGCACCCGTGAGGTGCGCGCTAGTAGCGCATCTTCCACGAGGCTCCTGGAAAATTGAAAGGCCGCCGTCATCGGGCCCATGGTGTGAGAACTGCTGGGACCCACGCCGATTTTGTAGAGGTCGAATAGGCTAGTCATGAAGGCTTGTCTGTAGGCTGATCATCTAGCCAGTCGAGCGATTGCCGCGCCCAATCGATTGTAGCGGATAGGTGAGTGCTCTTGCTTCCAGGTTTGGCTCGGGAAGGTATCCATGCGAACGTCAGTCGGTGATTTCCGTTTGCGGATGTTCGCGCTTGGCGCGCTTCTCTATATACATGGCGGCATCGGCCAGGCAAATTAGTTCTTCCAGCGTCTGCGAAGCTCTCGGCTCGCAGCGAATCGTGCCGACACTGAGGGACAGTGGCGGCGGGTCGGGGTTGAACGAGTTGAAGTGCATGACGTTGCGGTCAAGGCGAGCATGAATTTCGGCGAGCGGCGTTGAGGAGCCGGTAGCGAAGACGACAAATTCGTCGCCACCGATGCGGGCGATAACGTCGGAATCGCGAAAGCTCTCCCGCAGCACTTTGGCGGTGCCCCGAATCAGGCGGTCGCCTGCTTCGTGTCCGCACTTGTCGTTCACCTTCTTGAGATTGTCGATGTCAACATACACCAGCCAGGCCCGCGTATTCACCCGGTGCATCAACTTGAACAGCTGATCGGCGCGCATCAGAAATCCGCGGCGATTGTTTAACGAGGTGAGCTCGTCGGTAAGCGAGAGATGCAGTATCTTGGCTTCCATCTGGCGGCGAAGCATGGCGTCATTCCGCAACTCCCGATTGGCGCTTTCAAGCTCCTGCGTCCGTTGCTGCACCAAGACTTCCATTTCATCCTTGATGCGGCATTTCTCGATGGCGATAGTCGAAGCGTCGGCAAGCGCCTGCAGCAGCCTCACCTGCTCCTGGGTGGCATGATGCGGCGTCGACCAGTAGAGACCGATGGCTCCCAGACAAGGGTGGGAGCGAATGGGAACCATGGCGAGGCTCCGTACCCAGGTTGAATGGTAGCGCCCGGCCGGGATGCGTATATCCGTGTCGACATCAAAGACGCTGACAGCGGTTGTATGATCCATGACCCATCCGCTGATGCATTCGACCGCGTGCATCCGTTTTCCTGGCCACAGAGGCTGCGCCGCATCCTGCGCCGCGTAGACGACTTCGTTTCCTTCGCGAAGAATGATCGTGGCTGCATCGGCGCTGTGCAGCTTGCGGGCCGAACGGGCGACGATATCGAGAATCTGGCCTAGGTCGGACGCGTCGGCTAGTTTGTGCACCAAATCGACAAATTGGAGAACCGCATGTGTCGACTCGGCCAAGTCACGCACCATGAGTCGAGTGCGATCTGGCACAGACTGTGCGGTATCTGAGTCCGCTCGGGCGCCCATGGAGTCATTCTTAAACATAACTTGGAGTCAATTTCGTTATGAGTAACCTACCACGAAATTCTCCGTGTCAAACTCCGCAATCCTTAAGACGCTAATCTCGACATACATTTTCCGTAAATGGGAATTTGAAGGCCAATCTGGCGCACTTCCCGCAAGGAGAGCCCCATCCTGTTTGGAAAGCTTTTCAGCACTATCGCGTTTCGAAGTACCCAGACGCATCCTTTTCTCTGAGGCACGTGAACGGGTCGAGCCTTTTTGCTTTTGAATTATTTTTAAAATTCTATTACCTAAGTTACCATCGATAGGTTACCCTATACCTCATCTGGCGTAGATTATGTTGAAACCGAAGTCTCGCGGCAAAGCGTCACAATCGGCAGTTACGCTGCTCATCATGGCGGCGACCGGCGCCGTCTTGTTTACCCTCACGGCGGGCGGAATTGTCTATACCAACACGAAAGCTCTCATCGCCGCTTCATCCCGCGTGCAGCACACCCAAGATGTCTTGAGCGCGTTACAGCGGGTTTCTCTTCTGGTCGAACGGATTGAGTATCGCAGCCGACTTTTCCTTCTCAGCGGCAATGAGGAGCAATTGAATCGGGCGCTGGCAAGCTCCAACCAGCTGTTGACCACCGCCATTCGTGTCCAGGGCATGGTTTCCGACAATCCAAACCAGCGGGACAATGTGCGCAATCTTCTCATTTGTGCCCGCGACCTGGATCGATCCGCGAAAAGCTTCAACGCGCACTCCACTCTGCCGGAACTGGTCATGCAGCATTGCCAGGAGACCATAGGCCTCATGAACGACCAGGAGCAGTCGCTCCTGGAAGAACGCAGTTCTGGCTCCGAGCGCCGGTCGGTTGTCTCGATCGGGACAGAATTCGGATTCGTTGCGTTTTCGCTGCTCTCGCTTGCGGTGCTATTCGGGCTGCTTTTGCGAGACGCTCTGCGACGCCAGCGGCTGAGCAAGAAAACGGCGCTGACCAACCAGCGTCTGGAAGAAAGCGTGAACGCGCTCAAAGATCGCGCTTCCGAAACCAGCATGCTGACCCTGGCTCGCGACGAACTTCAGCTATGCATCGACATGCAACAGGTATACCGATCAGCGGCTAACAGCTTTTCGCGTCTTCTGGAAGGCACTGCGGGATCGCTGTGCATCATCAACAATTCCCGACAATTGGTCGAGGTCGTCTCTACATGGGGTGAAAGCGCCGTTGAAGAGTTTCATTCGCCGGAGTCTTGTTGCGGTCTTCGTTCCGGCCAGCCGCGCTGGCGGGCGCCCGGTGTTTCCGAGATTCACTGTACGCATTTTAGTGGAATTCTCCCTGAGCGATATCTTTGCCAACCTATTGTGGCGCACGGAAACACCTTGGGTTTGCTATATGTTCAATGCGCAACCGAAGACGTGGTCCGGGTGGTGAATTCGCGGTTGGACGGCATTCGGCAACTGGTGCAGTTGACAGGCATGGCCATCGCCACTCTCAACCTGCGAACCAAGCTGGAGAACCAGTCTATTCGCGACTCGCTGACCGGCCTGTTCAATCGACATTTCATGCAGATCTCGCTGGAAAGGGAACTGGCGCGCGCTTCCCGCCGCAAGCAGACGCTGTCGGTGTACATGCTGGATCTGGATCATTTCAAGCGCTTCAACGACACGTACGGTCACGGTGCGGGAGACGCGGTTCTGAAGAGTGTGGCGGAAATTTTCAAGAACAGCGTGAGAACGGAAGACATTGCCTGCCGTTATGGCGGCGAGGAGTTCACTATCATCTTGCCGGATGTGACGCCGACAGTCGCCTACGAGCGGGCGGAAAGCATCCGGCGCGCGGTGAGTGCGTTGCGAATCCCCCTTGCCGGCGAGACGCTCTCGGACTTTTCGGTCTCGATCGGGGTTTCGCTCTATCCGCAAGACGGCGAGTCCGCCGAATTGCTACTTAGTCGTGCCGACCAGGCACTCTATCGCGCCAAACGCGCCGGACGAGACCAGGTCGCAATTTACGATTCCTTGGTGGGCGCGCGCTAGGCTCACAGCGCGGACTTCGAAAGTTGGATTCGGCGCTGCTCACTGTTAACAAGTCGCTTTCCCGAGATGCGGTCCTGCGAAGGGAACTGCGACACGTGCGCTCGCGCACATCTTTCGCTGAAAGCGCAGTGGTAGACTGCGGGCACTTTTCATGCTCGCCAGAGTTCTGAGTGCCGCGGTGTACGGCATCGACGCGAATCTCATCGATGTCGAAGTAGAC
>CAILBQ010000005.1 GCA_903832475.1 uncultured Acidobacteriota bacterium
GTGCCAACGGGGCATGGTCCGGGAATCCCTCTGCGTACCTTTGTAACTGATCCGGGGTGACTTTGGCTTTTCGTTGGGTGAGAGATGCGAGGGTTCCTGGGTATGGTCAAATTCGTCAGGCGGAGATTACGCTCCCACCCTTCGCAAAAAGCGCGAAAGATGGGGCACCCGGAGTAGGTCAGCACACTCGGAGAGGGTTAGGGCAGCGGGCTGTCAGCTTTTGCAGAGCTCGAGAGTCAGGCTTTCCATATGCTCTGCGGCGACGCGGTCGATGTTCTGCAGAGAGATCAGGTAGACGCCGGCGACAACCGCAGCGAGGATAAAGAAGGCAATGGCGGCCATCCAATAGCTGATGTCGAAGAAGCGGCAGGCGACGATGATCGCCGCTCCCAGAGAGCTGGCGACAAGGATGACTCCCAGGCTAATAAGGCTGTTGAGGCCGGAGACGTTTTGGCGGCGGACTTTCCCGGCTTCGTAGCCTTTGGGCGAGATCAGGGAACGCACATTGCCAATGCTGATGTTGAGCAGAAAGGCGAAGAGGCTCCATGCGATAGTTGCGACGACAAGGGCGAGCGGGGCCTTGGCGCCGAGGAAGGCGGAAGCGAGATAAATGAGGGTTACTTCGATGGCGAGGATGATGCCGGTCAAGAGGTTTTTGGCGAGGATGACATCGCGGAAGCGGAGGGGCGCCATGAAATAGAACTGCACTCCAGGGCCGTCGGCGCCGAGCGAATTGTAGATAAGTCCGACGAGAATCATCTGGGTATAGGCACAGCCGGAACTGAACATGAAGGTGTGAAGGTCGCTGGAGCCGACCCCGGCTTGACGAAGACCGGCGGTTCGCACGGAGATGAGCACGATCATGAAGACAGGCATGATCAAGGCGTAGAGTTTGGGGCCGCTGCGCATCAGGTAGCGGACCTCTTTGGTGAGACAGGCGGAGACGGTGGACGAGAGGAATTGACGGCGCGGGCGTGCGTCGGCGGTCCTGGCTGCAGCGATCTCAGCGGCGCGCTGTTTTCGATCTTTGGCGAGGGTCTTGGCGGAGAGGGCGGCTGGGGCTTCGCTGAGGTTTTCACCGTGGTATTCGGCTTTCAGGCGCATTTGGAAGATGAAAAGAAACGCCGCGGTGTAGAGCAGGAGTCCGCTCAGGCTGGCCATGGCAAGCGGGGTAAGGCCACGATGCATGTTCTGAAAAGAGGCTGTCGCGAGGCCCGGCGGAAGGTACCAGTTGATGGTCACGAGCGCGTGGGTGAGCTTGTCCATCCAGGGGCTGACTGGACTGTGATGGCCGCGATGACCAAGGCGTCCGGCAAGTTGGCCGACGAATTGGATCCCGAGCGAAAAGATGAGCAGCAGCGCGGTGAAGAGTTCGCGAGTGCGTCGCTGAGCGAGCCAACGCTCCAGCCATGAATAAATCATGCGCGAGAAAAAAACGTTGCACGCGGCGAAGAGGAACATGAGAAGGGCGGCCCAAGGCGCCATCGCAGGCGCGGCGATGGAGATGCCGATGGTCATGGCGATGAGGCACCCAATTCCCGCGAGGGTGGGAGGGTCCATGAGGCCGAAGGAAATTCGAATCAGCAGGTAGTCGCGGTAACGGATGGGGAAGCGGGTGAGGCTGGCGATGTCGAAATTTGGGCCGGTAGCGGAGGTGCTGATGCCGATGAATTGCCACAGGAAAAAGATGACCCATAGCACGATGGCCAGATAAGCGTCCTCGTTCTGACTGACCAGCAGGTACGAGAATATGCCGGCGCCGATGGAAGGTCCAATGACAATGACGGCAAGAAGCGGATAGGAGAGGATCCTGACAACGAGTTCTCCGACGGCTCCTTTTCCACGGAGAGCATTGACGAAGAGGCGCCAGCGCAGCCATGCGATGGTCTGGAAATGCTGCCCTGAGGAGACTGGCGCGGCGATGGGGTGGGGGGAAGAGCCGGTGGAGTTTTGCGCTAGCCCAGCCATGAGAGCTCCTGTTCCGGCTGGGCGCTGAGTGCGCCGCCTTCCTTGCCGATGACACGAATGAAGATCTCTTCCAGGGTAAGGCGCGTTCCGGGAATGTCGGAGTCCGCCTGGGTTTGAACGCCGGCGCGCAATTCTTCCAGCGAACCGTTGGCGATCAGCTCGCCGTGATTGATGATGGCGACGTGAGTGCAGAGGCGCTCTACGATCTCAAGAACGTGCGAAGTGAGAAAGATGGTAGCGCCGCGGGCGATCATGCCTTGAAGCATCTGCTTGAGGGTGCCGGCGGCAATGGCGTCGACGCCTTCAAAGGGCTCGTCGAGGAAAAGAATCTTGGGGCCATGAATGACGGCCGCGGCGAGAGCAAGCTTCTTTTGCATACCGTGTGAGAAGTCAGTGATCAGCTTGCGGGTTTCGCCGGCAAGGTTCATGAAGTCGAGCAGCTCCTCGCTTCGTTGCGCGGTGGTGACGCGGTCGAGGCCGTACATCTGACCGACGAAGCGTAGATACTCGGTAGCGGTGAGGCGGCCAAAGAGAGCCATACCTTCGGGCACGACTCCAATCTGGCGCTTTACCTCAATGGCATGGGTCGCAAAATCCATGCCGAGCACTTCAATGCTGCCGGCTGTCGGAGCGAGCAGGCCGGTGAGCATTTTGATGGTGGTTGACTTGCCCGCGCCGTTGGGCCCGAGAAAGCCGTAAAACTGGCCGGGGGCGACGCTGAGGTTCATGTTCTTTACAGCGACGAAATCACCGAAGCGACGTGTGAGACCCGAAGTAGAAATA
>CAILBQ010000006.1 GCA_903832475.1 uncultured Acidobacteriota bacterium
CGGCTGTTGACTACTTGAGCATTCCCTGTGCCAAAATCCAGTTACCTTTGTGGCGACATCGCAAATCACTGATTTTCCGATTGCTTATTTTTCAAATTGTTCAATTCTATACACGACTTTAAAGTCGTACGATCCATCCCTAAAATATGGCTATTTGTATAAAATTAGGTGAAAACTAACTGCGTTTCAGGAATTCTACAAAATATTGTAGTAAAAAGCCTGAAGCTCCTTTCCACGATCGACCACCCTCGCTCCTGCTGGTCACCCCATAGCGTCAGCCCTCGTGAAAAGCATGTTCAGCCTTCGCCCTAGCTTCTAGCCTTTGATCCTGCACCCAATCCGCTTTTCCATCCCCCTCAACAGACAAGGACGGTCGCTGCAAGAAGCCAAAGATCCTGGCTGGCTGGATCCTTGCCCCTTTGCCTCTTGTCCCAACCTGGCGCCCACGAAAAAAGGCGACCCCCGAAGGAGCCGCCCATTTTCCAGTTTGCGTTTATTTAGAACGTGAAGTGGAGTGCGAGACGCACATTGCGACCCACCTGATACAGGTAGGGCTTTCCGTACTGGCTGTTGACTGTGATCGGCCCCCCATTTTCACCGGCTCCTGTGGGAGCGTTGTTCATTGCAGCAACGTAATCGTATGCGTGCTCGGCTGCGCCATAGAATGCAGGACCGCTGAACAGGGTCTGACCACCCGGCGCGACGAAGGTCTGGAAGTAACCGGAGTCAATCTGCTGACCGTAGGAAACCACCGCATGCTGGTTAAGGACATTCGCGAAAGTTGCATCGAAGCTGAGCGTCTTGCTCTCCGCGACCTTGAAGCTCTGCTTCAGGTTGAAGTCCGTGTCCATGTACCACGGAGTCCGCTTCGTGTATGGAGCGCTCGCCGTGATCGTGCCTGTCGTCGGATCCTGATGAATATCGATCCACTTACCGCGATCCACGATATCCGTTGGGAATCCGCCCGGGAAAGCATATCCCACGTCCAGGTAGCTGGTTAGCGGAGTTCCGCTGTAAGCCGACTGGAACACACCGAAATCCGTCGTGAACTTCCTCAGCCAGGGCAGATCGTAGTAGGCGTAGCCTTTGAGTGCGTTCGGACGATCGGTCGGCAACAGGCCGCTCGAAGACTTTCCTTGCGCATCCCACGAGAAGAACGGCTCATCGAACGAACGGCTGTTGTTCGGGGCATTACGGCCGCCGCCGCCATCAGCCACATCGGTGCTCGTCAGACCAGTGTAGTTGCCGCGGAAGTGGCTGTACGTGTAGCTGAACATCCCCATCCAGTGGTTGGAAGACTGCTTGGTCAAACGGAACTCGAGACCGTCGTAGCTGCGCGCCGCCGGAATGATGCCGGACGGTGGGCACACCGAAACGTCGCACGGATTGCCTGTGGTTCCATAGAGGAAGTTGTAGAAGCTGTTGAAGGTTTTGTTAATGCCCTGACCGGGGTTCACGATCACAAAGGTCTCGCCGATATTTGGATTGAAAATCGCCGAGTCCTCGATCACATGGTCCAGTCGTTTTCTATCCCAGCGCGCTTCAAAAGCGAGGTTGCTGTGCAACTGGTAGTCGACCCCAAAATCCGAGGCATGCTGTTCGTACGGCTTGAGCCCGGGAGCCGTTCCTTCTTCCGCGACACTGCAGGTGGAGCATGTCGTGGGGAAGGCGCGCAGGTTCTGATTCTCAAGGAAGGTAATGCCCGTCGGAGTAACTCCGCCGGCAAACGTCGCCTGGCTGGCTGAGGTCAAACCGACGCAGTCGCGTCCTTGCGAGTTATACACCGGGTTGATCGAGGAAAGATCTGCGGTGTTCAGTGCGTACCAGCATTCCTGCCAATACTGTCCGCCGTAGGAGCTGATGGCCACATTCAGCTTCATCTGGTCGTAGAACTGACCGTACCCGCCGAAGATCTTCAGCTTCCCGTTTCGCAGAACGTCCCAGGCCGCGCCGATACGGGGAGCAATTTTGTCGCCCCAGCCAAAGTTGATCGGCGTCGGATTCGATCCGCTCGGCTGGTTTTCCGCCGGTAGATATTCATGCTCGATGCGCAACCCAGCATTGATCGTGATTCCCTTGCCGAGTGTCCATGCATCTTGCGCAAAGAATGCGTGATTGAACGTCGTCGCCCGGCCTTGTGTTCCGAAATCATTGATATTGATGTTGCCGTAAGTTCCGACGCAGCTCTTGTTGGCCCTGTCTGCAACGAGCGCTGCGCAGTTATTTTGCCCCACGGATCCTTGAGGAGTGTAGGGAACTGCAGTGCCGGGGTTCACCTGGAAATAAGCAGTGTTGTATCCCTGGTGGATGTCGTTCGAAAGACGATTCAGTTGATAACCAAACTTCAAGTTATGGGTGCCAAATCGGCCGGATTTATACCAAGCCAGGTCCGCATCCAGTTGAATCGCTTTGTTCGCGTTCTGATGGGTAAAGTTGCCATCGAGACCCTGGCTGGTGTACCCGGTCAGCTGCTGCAGAGTAGCAGGCAGCGGGTTGCCGTTCGTATCGGTACTGCCCTGGCCGTTGCCGGTGAACTGATAGGTCGTTCCCGTCAGCGGGAAACCTAGATCACGGTAATTTTCAAAGTAGTAACCGAAGCGAGTTGTTGCCACTAAACTCTGGCTGATCGTGACATCGGCGCCAGTGTTAAAGGTAAGGTTGGGAGCCGTGTATCCATAGCTGTGAGAGAAGTTCCCGAGTGGCTGCGGGCTTCCCGGACAGCTGAAGGTGCTGCCAACTCCCACGCATCCGGTGGCGTTGTTTACGTAACCCTGCACAGAGTCTTCGCTCGGAAGCGATTCACCGCTCTGATGCTGATCCTGCGCTAGCCAGGACGCAAACACGCGAACTCGCTTGCTGGCTTCCGCGTCGATTCGGCTGGTCGCGTAGAAAGTTTGGGTGTTCTGGCTGAAGGGAATAATCCCACCATTCGGACCGTAGTTAAGCTTCCGCTCGTAGGCATTGAATTCAGGATTGAACGCCGCGAAAAGGAAGATTCGGTCTTTCAAGGCAGAAGATAAAGGATCGGCAATCAACTTGGGCAAGATGCCAACCAAAGGTCCGCCAACCGTAAATCCCGGGAAGAAATCGCTGCTGTGAGGGCGTACCGGCTGGTAGTCCTGGTAACCGGGATCAAGGGAGTAGCCGTTGGGACATCCATCCGTTCCCGCGGGGCAGCCACCCGAACTCGGATCATACCGCGCAAATGGCGTCTCCGACCCGTTCATTGCTTCATCTTGAAACTGGGCGAAGACGCCGCCATGCCAGCTGCTTGTTCCCTTCTTCATGATCACGTTGACCACGCCGCCCAGCGCGCCGCCATGTTCCGCCTCGACGCCCGAGCTCTTCACCTGAACTTCCTGAATGAAGTCAAAGGGAACGCTGGTATGCGAATATCCACCGATAATGTTGGCCGTTGACTGGCCTTCCACCAGGTAGGAATTCTCCGAGTCCGCGCCGCCACCGATGGAGTAGCCCACCGACCCGCCGTTCGAACCGTTGCCCGGCGATACCGCGCCCGTGCCGTTACTCAACAGCGCGCCACCCGCCAGTGGCTCGTTGCGCGCTGCAGGCGCAAACTGAATCACCGACTGAAACGAAGTCCCGTGCGGAACGTCCTGGATCACATCTTCCGGAATGTTTGTCAGCGTCGTAATCGTTGTCACATCGATCTGAGGCGCCGCGTCGCTCACCTCGATCACCGTATTCAGTGCACCCACCGAAAGCGTCAGGTTAATCGACGGAAGGTGACCCACTTCCAGGACCAGGCCTTCGCGTATCAGGGTCTCGAAACCTTTCGCCTTCACTGTCAGGGTGTAAGTTCCTGGCGGAAGATTGGCGAAGTGGTAATACCCGCTGCCGTCCGTTAGCGTTTCTTTCGATCCCACCAGCGTGGGCGAAGTCGCTGTAACTGTCGCCTGCGCCACCACTGCGCCCGACGAATCCTTCAACGTACCCTGCAAGCCTCCTGTGGTTTCCTGCCCGAGGGCAGTTACCGATACAGGAATCATCGCCACACTAAGCAGCAAAACTCCAGCCATTACACCAAACGACAAACCTAAATTCCTCAAAATCAGGCGCGTTGTTCGCACAGTGTTGCTATATCCACGGGACAAAAACATTAAGACCCCTCCTATGCTGTTGAGGATCGTTTTTGGTAGGAAATGCAGGGTTATGTTCGTCGTGCTTCTGCAGGGGGGCAGAGACCGAACTATGGGCTTTGCAATAAGGCATTTATTAGCAATTCGAGGGCCAACTGGCAACCAATCCTGCCTTCGTTTTATTTCCCTCTTTTTAGGAGGTTTTTACCTTGTCGAAATGGGAATTGGTTGCCCGATGTTCTAAATTTCATAGAAATTCGCTTTAATATTGCAGAAATCAAAATAAGAATCATTAATTAGTGAATGCCAGGTGCAGCACTTGAAACTTTAGGCAAGCCGATACACTGATCCTTCATGCTCATCACCCTTGCGCACATTGGCCCCAAAGCCGCGAAAACCAGCGCGCGATCTCACTACGAAGCCCTCACGCGCCTGTATTGCGATCGGCTCCAGTCCTATCACCCTTGCCAGTCAGAAGCCTTTCCCACCGAATCCGCCTTCCTCGCTTGGCTGGCCCATCCTCAGTCCTCCAAGTCGACACGAACGCCCATTCTGCCGGTTCTGCTCGACAGCCGCGGCCGCGCCCTGTCTTCGCCCGAGCTGGCTCACTGGCTTGGCGCCCGCCGCGATCAAGGCACGCAGCACATCGTCTTCGCCATCGGCCCACCCGACGGCTGGTCCGCCAAAGCGCTCACCCACGCTGCTCTTCAGCTCTCTTTTGGTCCCATCACACTCCCCCACGAACTCGCCCGCCTCGTCCTCGCCGAACAGCTCTACCGCGCCTGTACAATCCTGGCAGGCCATCCCTACCACTCCGGCCACTGACCTCTCAATCCTGCTCCTACTCCCTTCGCCCTAGGACTCTATGACCGACTCCCGCAAAGGCCTCATCCTCATCAACACCGGCCCCGGCAAAGGCAAAACCACCGCCGCCCTCGGCACCGGCCTCCGCGCCGTCGGATGCGGCATGCGCGTCCTCATGCTTCAGTTCCTCAAGGGATCCTGGCACTACGGCGAACTCGACGCCGTCCTCCCCTTCGGCGACAACTTCACCCTTAAGCAGCTTGGCCGCGGCTTCGTCAAAGTCGGCGGCGCCGAAACCGACCCCGAAGACCTCAAGATGGTCCAGGACGCGTGGGCTGAATCCAAAGCCGCCATTCTCTCCGGCGAATACGACCTCGTCATCCTCGACGAAATCAACTACGCCATCGGCTACGGCATGCTCGATCCGGAACAAGTGAAGCAGACCCTCCTCGAGCGCCCCGAAATGGTCCACGTCATCCTCACCGGCCGCAACGCCCACCCCACCCTGATCGAAATCGCCGACACCGTCACTGAAATGCGCGAAGTCAAACACGCCTACCAGAAAGGCATCCTCGCCCAGCGCGGCATCGAGTATTGACCAGGGCGGCACCGAGTACTGCCCAGCGCGGCATCAATACCGACCCGCAAGGATCAGCTTCAAGGTTTTCTAGCAGAACACGGCTTCACCGCTTTCGGAAAATGCCGGCTTCAAGAGCTTCGTATCCGGGCACTGCCTCAGCCGTGCCGAATAAGCACGCCGAAGGTGGGGCTTCAGCCCTGCCAACGCGCTGCCCTACTCACCCAATCGTGAACACGACCCGGGGCTTCCCGCCCGCCTTCGCCCAGACCGCCTCCACATCCCTAAGCGGAGCCACCCTGGTAGCCACCTTCAAACCCGCCGGACCCACCGCTTCAAAAATGCTTCGAATCGATTCGAGTAGCGCCGGCCGCCCCACGCTTCCCACGCCGCTTCCCATCAGCGTGATGGCCGCCGAGCGCAGTACCGACCCCGCCAGCTCGATGCTGCCGTCTCCGCTCGCTCCGCCCACATGCACGAAACGCACCGGCCTGTCTTCCACCGTCTTCGCCAGCGCCGCAAGGATGGTCTTCGCGCTCTCTCCCCACAGGTAGTCCACCACCACATCGACCCCCGCCAGAAAAATCTCCATCAGCGCGTCTTCGAAGGCCGCCGCTCCCTCCGGATGCTGCGCTTCCAGGCTGAAGGCAACCACAACATCCGCGCCAATCTGCCTGACCTCCTCCAGCTCCTGCGCATTGCGCCCCGTCGCAATCACCTTCGCGGCGCCCAGGTATTTCGCCACCTGCACCGCGATTCTTCCCGCCGTACCCGTGGCGCCATTCACCAGCACCGTTTCCCCGCTCACAAGACGCGCCCGCTCTTGCAGCGCAGCCCACGCCGACATCCCCGGATTCGCAATCGCCGCCGCTGTAATGTCGTCGAGACCATCCGGAATCTCCACCATCCGCCTGCTGCTGATCGGGCAAAATTCCGCCAGCGACCCAAACGGCGCTTCCGGCATGGCAAAGTACACTCGCCGCCCATCCTGAGTCAGCCCCACTCCGTCCGTCCCCGCCACAGCAGGAAAAATACCGGCGGAACTGTAGTGCGAGCCCAGCGCTCGCATCCTGGTCAGGTTGCTCAGCGCCCCAGCCCGTACCGTGATCAACTCTTCGCCGGCTTTGGCGACAGGCACGTCAAAATCCCCATAGAGAGGCGTTCTACCTGCGGCCGTAACAATGGCAGCTTTCATCATGATCCTCCGCGGCGATTCGGGTCAGCTCTCGCCGACAAGGAACAACGCCGTTAGAGAATATCGAATCCGCACACACTGACTGCAACCGTTTCCACCCGCTCGTCGCACGCGCCGTTATTCCGCTCGCAGCGCATCTACCGGATGGACAGCCAACTCGTCCCTCCTATTCAGCGCGCAACACTTCAATCGGGTCCGTATTGGCCGCGCGGCGAGCCGGTACAAATGCAGTCACCGCGGCAAGGCAAGCGAGAACCAGGGCCGCTCCAACAAAGGAAACAGCGTCCAGCATGGTCACATGAAAAAGCACGCTCTCCGTCAGATGGGCAGCATCTTCCCCGCCAGCGCAGAGAGAATCCATCCGGCGACAATTCCAACCGCGACCAGGCGAAGACCCTGCGACAACACCAGGCTCACCACCTTCCGGCGCTCGGCGCCCAGCGCAAGTCGAATGCCCAGTTCGCGTTGACGGCGCGCCACGCTGTACGCCAGAGTTCCGTAAAGCCCGATGGCGGCCAACAACAGCGCAAGGCCGCCAAAGAACGTCGACAACTGCGCGAACATCCGATCCGAACTGATCGAGTCATCGATCTGTTCCGCCTCGGTCTTGATGTCTGAAGCTACTAGGCCCGGGTCAATCCCACGCAGGGCCGCCAGCACCGAGGCTGTCACTGCCGTTGGATCACCACGCGACCGCAGCATGAAGTGAACATTCTTCAGGTGGCTCCCGTCTTGCTGGCCCATGGCCTCATACCAGGTCGGCTTCATTTCATCGCGCATCGAGGTGTAGCGCGCGTCGCCGCATATCCCCACAATCGTGTAGGACACCGGCTTGTCGACCACCTTACCGGCGTCCCAGGGCTTGAATTGAAGATGCCGGCCCAGCGGATTGGCGGCAGCAAAATACTTCTTCGCAAAGGCCTCATTGAGGATCGCCACCTTGGGCGAGGCAATGGTGTCGCTCTCCGCAAAATCCCTCCCCATCAGCAGGAGAATGCCCGATGTCCGAAGAAAGTCCGCCCCCACCGTGTTACTGATCACGTTGGGATCCTGGTTGTCCGGCGCTTTGTATCCCTCAATCTGCACCTCAAAATTACTCTGCCATCCGCTGATGAGGCGATTTCCGAGCGTAGTCGCGCTCGTGACGGAGGGCAGTGCGGCAAGCCGTTCCCGGATCTCGGCATACAGCGCCGGAAGCTGCCCGTCGTTGTAGCCGCTCTGCGAAGGCTGCAGGCCGAAGACCAGCAGATGTTTCTCGTCAAACCCCGTAGCCTGCCTGCGAAGCTCGGCGAGCGAATGAAGAAATATCCCGGACACAATCAAGAGCACCGTCGAGATGGCCGCTTGCGCCACCACCAGCCAGCGCATCGGCAGGCGCGAGCGTCCACTGTCCGTCGCGGCCCCGTCCTTGAGCGAGGAGTTCACGTCGATCCGCCCGCTGCGCACCGCCGGAGCAATCCCAAAGCACAAGCCCGTCAAGACTGACAAACCCGCAGTAAACAGCAGCACGCGATGGTCGAGGATCAGACCTTCGGAAAGTCCATTGCTGCCCCGCCTGGTAAGTCCCGCGGCAATCGCGCGCATGGCCAGCGGAGCCGCCGCGACGCCCAGCACACCTCCACTGAAAGAAAGCAAAAGGCTCTCCGTCAGCATCTGCCGCCACACCCGAACCGGGCTCGCTCCCAGCGCCAGCCGCACCGCGATCTCGCGGCTGCGCGTGCTGGCCCGCGCCAGCAGCAGAGTGGCAAGATTCGCGCACGCCGCCAGCAGCACCAGCCCGACCAGTCCCATCAGCAGGGTAATCGGCTCGCTGTACTCTTCCTCCATGAACGGCATGCCCCGGCTGCCATCCTCAAATTTGATAAATGGCAGCTTGCCGGAAGGCGCCAGCTCGTTCTTCGCCGTCTCGCTCTTCCCTGACTCTTCTTTCTCCGATTGCCTGTTCAAGTTCGCGATCGTCGAAACCAGCGCCGTCCCGGCTCCGGCTGCAGCCTGCTCTCGGCTCACCCCGGGCCGCAATCGTCCCATCACCGTAAGCCACCACCATCGCTCGCTGGTCATCGGCGATTCGTCAATCGAGCTGACTCCCCACGGCGCTAGCATCGCCGTTCGCGTGATCGGAATCCACACCTCGTCCGCAATCCCCGTCTGCACGCCGCTGAAGCCACGCGCAGCCACTCCCACAATCGTGTACGGAATGCTGTTGAGCGTGATGCTTTGCCCGACAACGCCAGGCGATCCCGCAAACGCGCGTTGCCAGAACGCGTAGCTGATCACCGCGACATGCGGGGCGCTCGCCGAGAGATCGCTGTCCACGATCGTTCGTCCCACCCGGGCCGCTACGCCCAGCCCGTCAAAGAAGCCGCCCGTCACCATCGTCCCCGTGGCTTCCAGCGTCGTGTTCCCCGTGCGCAACACGACGTTCTTCTCCTGAAAGCCGAGCGAAGCATATCCAAATACATCTTCGAAGAGTTTGTCCTGTTTCCGGAACCGCTCCGACTGCGGATAGGAGAACTCATACCCCGAATAACCGCTGTTGAAGAATCCCTCGCTGGACGCACGCCCCAGATCAAACTTGAAAATCACCAGCTGCCGCGGATCCCGCACCGGCAGCGAACGCAGCAGCATCGCATTCATCAAGCTGAACACCGCCGTGTTGGCTCCGACAGCGATCGCCAGCGTCAGGATCGCCGTGATTGCAAAGCCCGGCGACTTGCGCAACTGGCGCACCGCGTAGCGAACATCCGCCCAGATCGATTCAAGCGTCCGCCACTGCCACACCTCCCGGCTTCGCTCGCGCAGCAGCGTCACATTCCCAAACTCCCGCCGCGCCGCTCGCTCTGCCACATCGCGCGCCATCCCCTCGTCCACCAGCTCGTCGGCTCGCTCGTCGAAGTGCTCCTGGATCGAAACAGCCAGGTCGTCGTATCGCCGCTTTCGCAAGAAAATGCGACTGAATCTGGACATGCCCACCTCCTACGCTTTGGCCGCCGCCAGCACCCGGCTGAATCCCGCAAACATCCTCTCGAAACTCACCACTTCGCGTTCCAGATGACGCAGCCCCGCCTCCGTCAGCCGGTATATCCGCGTCGGCCTCCCTTTCGCCGACATCCCCGCTTCCGACTCCAGCCACCCCTCCTTCAGCATCCGCTGCAGCGCCGGGTATAGCGAACCCTCCTCCACCTGCAGCAGGTCCTCGGATACCTGCTTGATGTGCTTCACCAACCCGTACCCATGCATGGGCCGCAGCCGCAACGATTGGAGAATCATCATCTCCAGCGCCCCGGGAAAAAGATCGCGATGTTCAGAGTTCCTCGCCATGAAAAACAAATTACGCCCAGAATACCTATTTTGCAAACAGGTATTCTTGCCCAAGCGACCGCTCCGCGAAAATCATGCGTCTTACGAAAAATGTCGGCTTTTCTCCACCGACTTCATCGGTGTCTCCATCTTTTTCTTTTTCCCTTCGCGGCTTTGGTAGCTGTGCCACCCGCTCATGCGGCGCTGACCGTCCTCGTCGAGGAGCCCTTTGGCAACTTCGGCACCATGATGCCCGTCGGCCACACCGCCGTATACCTCGATCGCGTCTGCGCCGACGGCCCCTTCCGCCTCCGCATGTGCCAGCCCGGCGAACCCCAGGGCGTCGCCGTCGCCCGCTACGCCCGCCTCGGCCCCTACGACTGGCTCGCCTCGCCCATCATGCAGTTCCTCTACGCCGTCGACCGCCCCGAAGACGTTCCCGCCTACGTCACACCGGAGCTCGCCTGGTCCATGCGCCAGAGCTACCGCCACCGCTACCACAACGACTTCATCCCTGATGGCCGCGAGCACTCCCATGTCTCCGACGAATGGTGGGAATCCGCGGGCGTCACCTTCAACCGCCGCGTCTGGGGCTACCAGATCGACACCACACCCGAACAGGACGAAGCCTTCGTCGCCTTCATGAACGCCGATGCCAACCACAGCCACTACAAGCTACGCGGAGCCAGTTGCGCCAACTTTGCCGCCGACGTCGTCAATTTCTACTTCCCCAGCACCGTCCACGCCGACAAGGTCGCCGACTTCGGCCTCATGACCCCCAAGCAGGTCGCCCGCAGCCTCGCCGCCTACGGCCAGACCCACCCCGACGCCCGCTTCCGCGTCCTTGAATTCCCCCAGCTCCCCGGCTCCCTCCGCCGCAGCCGCCCCGTCCGCGGAGGCGCCGAATCCGGCCTCAAAACCAAGCGTTACCTCGCCACCCTCCTGGTCATCCAGCCCGAAGTCCCCGCCACCCTTACCGTTCTCTATTTGGTCCACGGCCGCTGGCAAGTCGGCAAAGGCGCCCAGCCCGTCACACCCTCAGAATTCGCCTCCTCCACCCTCACCTCTTCTAGCCTCGCCCCACCCCTGCCATCCACTCGCTCGATGCCGTAGATACCCCTTGCCTCCTGCGTTCTTGCATCACCCCAGCATTCCCCAGGAATGACTTGTCGTTCGAGCGCAGTCAGTCGAAGGGCCTGCGGACCCACGCCGCAACCCCAAAAAGCTCTTTCATGTTGTGCCAGATGGAAGGGCCGTAGCTTGAACCACCCAAGCCGCCCTTGAACCGGTCCCAGCGATATCGAAGGTTCTACGGTACCCACCGGAAGCGGCAAACGCCCGCACCACCGCGCACGCGCCCATCCCAGGCACCCTCAAACAACCGCCATTCAGATCACCTTAGCTGGTCGATCCCTCGCGCGGTCGTCCCGGCGCTGGCTTCGGTTTCGGCTTTGGTGCCTTCTTCTGTTCGCGTCCGCCTTTGTCTTTGCTTCCCATGCCCTCGATCATACAACTCCACCCTCCACGCTTCCTCCATGTTTTCTATGCCGTGGAGCCTGATTGGACAATCCCCTCTTCCCTCACCCCAAGACAATGTGTTTGGATGAATATCATGCAAACTCAGCGCCAAGGAGCTCGTTCCCGGGCCCTCCTGGCCGCGCATTCCCAACCAACCATGCCCTGTTCAGCCGTCCCCCGCTGGACCAAACCCAGTTCCACCGCGCTGCGCTCATTCGCTCTGTTTGCCGGAGCCATCTGCCTGATCGCCGCCTCTCGCGGCGCCTTCGCTTTGGCCAAAGAACATCCCCCGCGCCCGCCTCTCCCTCCCCAGGAAACAGGCTTCCTCAATCGCTCCATCCAGGTGCAGGGCATCACCTACAAATTCCAGGTCTACCTCCCTGAAACCTACCTGCGCCCCGGCGAAGAAATGCCCGGCGGCAAAAAAGCCGACAGATTCCCCATCATCCTCTTTCTCCACGGTCGCGGCGAACGCGGTTCCGAAGGCATGTGGCAGACCCAGATCGGCCTTGCCCAGCAGCTTCGCGACCACCCCGAACGCTGGCCCTTCGTCGTCGTCATGCCGCAATGCCCTATCCGCCATTTCTGGACCGACCCTGAAATGCTCCGCATGGCCGTCGCCACCCTCGACCAGGAAGAACGCGAATTCCATACTGACCCCGACCGCGTCTACCTCACCGGCCTCTCCCTCGGCGGCTACGGTGCATGGGAACTCCTCAAGGACAACCCCCGCCGCTGGGCCGCCGTCGCTATCGCCTCATCTGGCATCTTCTGGAGCTACGCTCCCGACCGCTGGCGCGAAGTCTCCACCCTCCCCGAGGAATACGCCAAAAAGATCGGCCGAGTCCCCATCTGGCTCTTCCACGGCACCGACGACACCACCGTCGTCCCCCGTCAGTCCGAGCTCATGTACGACGCCTTCAAAGCCGAAGGCGGCCACCTCCGCCTCTGGGACTACCAGGGCTTCAAACATGATGTCTGGACCCGCGCCTTCAACGAGCCCGAACTCCCTCGCTGGCTCCTCGCCCACAAGCTCAGCCAGCTGCCCACCACCACCGCCTTCTCCGAACGCATCGTCGTCCCCCTCCACCCGCCGGCCCTCAAGTTGCCGCCCGCCCTCCTCGACACCTACGTCGGCGAATACCGCGACTCCAACAACGTCCTCGTCGCCACCATCCAGCGCCAGGGCGAGCAGATGTTCCTCCACAACGCACAGAACGACGTCATGGAAATCGAAGCCGAAAACACCAACACCTTCTTCTACCCCACCGGCAGCCTCACCCGCCTCACCTTCGAACACGACAAAGAAGGCAAAATCACCGGCATCCTCTACCGCGACGATCGCCACGAAGAACGCTGGGACAAACGCAAATAGGGACTAGCCGTCCAGGCAGCCGCGCTTCGCGCCTTCTCTGAACCACCCTGATGCCGGGTTCCCCATCCTTCGCGCCCTTGCGAAGGGTGGGAAGTCGATACACTCCGTCTGAGGCCGCAAATCCCCACATCCAGCCAAATCCGGGATCGAATCTCTCTTCAATCCCCGCGCCGTCTCCGCTGTGAAGCCTGATGCCCGGATCCACCCCAAACCAGCAGCGCCACCACCAAATGAATCCAGAACCAGTTACTGAACCCCTGGTGCGCATGTATCAAAATCAGCACCAGCACGCGCGGCAGCACCACCCACACCACCGCCGCCCACGGTTGCGCCAGGATCAAATGCCAGTGATCCAGCCACGCAATGAGCAGCGCGATCCGCGGCAAAAACAAGCTCAGCACCAAAAACCACAACGGCAGTCCGTGCATATATTCCGCCTCAAACCAGGCTCCCCTGAATGCAACCGAGTATAGCCCCAGCTCCTTCCATTTTGAGGAGCCTGTGGCAGGCGACGTTCCAAACGCCCCCACTGGACGCTCTAAGAAAGATGCGCTTCGACGCTTTATACAGGGCGCGCTTCAGTCATCCCGAATGTGGGGAATCGAAGGAGAGCGCTTCAGCCCCTGCCAGTTCTCCCATGGGCAAAATTTCACGACGCAGGTTGCCCGACGGTCCAGCCTTACTGCATCCTCTTCCCTGGCTGCACTGAATGAACCTCGATCCTCTTTTGAAACATATCCATCCCCTTCTGAAACTAGCGATCGGCCTCATCCCCGAAACGTCCATCCAGCGCAATCTGTTGTTCTAATCTCACGCTTAGACATGGCCCTGCAACCGCCTTGTCCACGCTGACGATCCGCCTGCATGAGGTGCCCGAGTGCCAAAGAAACTGAATGTCGGATGCGGCCGCAACATCCTCCCAGGGTGGATCAATCTGGATCACGCAGCCCTGCCAGGCGTTGATGTCATCTGCGATCTTGAGCTCTGCCAGGAGACTCCCCTCCCGTTTGAAGACGACAGCATCGATGAGTTTCTGCTCTCCCACGTGCTCGAGCACATCCGCAACTCCATGCCGCTCATGCAGGACCTGCATCGCGTGGCTCGACCCGGTGCGCTGGCTCGCATTCGTTTGCCACACGGGGCCAGCGACGATGCATGGGAAGACCCAACTCATGTGCGCAGTTACTTTCAGCAAAGCTTCGGCTATTTCTCCCAGCCCTTCTACTGGAGGGCGGACTACGGCTACCGCGGCGACTGGCAGCCCGAAAAACTCTACCTCATCGTCAACAAACAGGCCTATGCCGGCGCCACCGTCGAAACCGTCTACAGCGATGCCAAGAGCAAGCGCAACGTGGTTCAGGAGATGGTCGCCGACATGCGCGCCGTCAAGCCCATCCGCGAACCCCTCCGGGAGCTGCAGGTGCCTCCGCAAATCGAGCTTGTCCTGGCCTGATGGCGATCCAGTTCCCTGCTTCGCCGACTCTCGTGTCTTCGCCTGAAGGTGGAAAGAATCGATCTGCATCATGAGCAAGGCGAAGCGGCAAAGAAAAGGCGCCCGCACCAGCAAGGACCGTTCGCCAGTTCGACACGCCCCTCCCGCTCAGGTCCACGAAATGATCGCCCTCGCCGTTCGCCATCATCAGCAAGGCCGCCTCGCGGACGCGGAAGCGCTCTACCGGCAAATCCTCGCCATCGATCCCAACCATGCCGACAGCCTTCATCTGCTGGGTTTGATTGCTCATCGAAAAGGCAATCTCAACCTTGCTCTTGAGCTGATCGAACACTCTCTCTCCCTCCATGCCGGCAACGCCGCCGCCGAAAACAACCTCGGCAACCTCCACAAAGATCTGGGACAACTCCTAACCGCTTTGCAGTGCTTCGATCGCGCGCTTGCTCTCGATCCCACGTTGGCTGACGCCTGCAATAATCGCGGCATTGTCTTGAACCACTTGAAGGACTATCGCGCAGCCCTTGAAAGCCTGGACCATGCGATTCTGCTCAAGCCAGACTTTGCCGACGCCTACATCAACCGCGCCGCCACCCTTGGGCTGCTTCACCGCTACGCAGAAGCTTTAGAAAGTTCGAACCAGGCCGTGCGTCTTCGCCCCGACTCGCCCGAGGCCCAATGCAACCGCGGCAACTCGCTCCTCATGCTCGGTCAATTTGTCGAAGCACTCCACTGTTTTGAACAGGCCATCCGTCTCGACCCGGGCGATGCGCGGGCCTACTGGCATCGCGGCTCCGCGCTCATTCACCTGAATCAATATCAACTGGCTCGCGAAAGCTGTGAAAAATCGCTCTCTCTGAACGCAAACTCCCCGGAAGCCCGCATCGCCAACGGCATCGCACTCTATCGGCTGCGGCAATACCCGTCTGCGCTCGACAACCTGGACTTCGCTGCTTCTCTTGATCCAACCAGCAAAGACATCGATGGCTTGCGCCTGTACCTCAAGCGATCCGTGTGTCTGTGGCAGGATACCGGCGATCAGCTTGAGCATCTTGAACTCCGCGTGGCCCGAGGCGAGCGTGCCACTGAACCCTTCAACTTTCTCGTTCTGAGCGCTTCACCACAACTGCAGCGAAAGATCGGCGAGGTCAACGTTCATGAGAAATACTCAGAACCTCAAAACGGAACGCTCTCGTTCCCTCCTCCCAGGCATCCGCGAATCCGCATCGGGTACTACTCGGCCGAGTTTCACAACCACGCCACCAGTTATCTGATTGCTGGCCTATTCGAGCAGCATGACAAGCGCAACTTCGAGCTTGTTGGATTCTCCATGGGGCCCGACGCTCATGACGAGATGAGACAAAGAACCAGCTCCGCGATGGATCGGTTCGTGGACATTCGCTCCATGTCCGACAGCGAAGTGGCCCTCATGAGCCGCGAAATGGAAATCGACATCGCCGTCGACCTCAAAGGGTTTACCGCAGATAACAGGCATGGAATTTTCGCTCATCGACCCGCGCCGGTTCAGGTAAGCTTCCTCGGATATCCGGGCACGACAGGCGCACCCTGGATGGACTACCTGATCGCCGATGCCACCGTCATTCCAGACGAGCACCACCGTTTTTATTCCGAGAACATCGTCACTATGCCGGATAGCTACCAGGTGAACGATCCCAAACGAGAGATTGCTCCGGCATCGTCCGTGCGTGCGGAAGAAGGGCTTGCCGAGTCCGCGTTCGTGTACTGCTGCTTCAACAATAACTACAAGGTAACGCCAGAAATCTTCGACATATGGATGCGCATATTGAAACGGGTCGACGGCAGTCTTCTCTGGCTGCTGGAAGACAACCCCTGGGCGGCCGACAACCTCCGCAGGGAAGCCGAGCGCCGCGACGTTCCGTCGGATCGTCTCGTTTTCGCTGTCCGCCGGCCCGTCGCTGAACACCTGGCGCGGCACCGACTCGCCGATTTGTTCCTCGATACGGTCCCCTGCAACGCCCACACCACCGCAAGCGATGCGCTCTGGGCGGGCTTGCCGGTCCTGACCTGCCTGGGTGAGGCATTCGCCGGCAGAGTAGCGGCCAGCCTTCTCCGCGCCGTGCAGATGCCGGAGTTGGTTGCCACGTCTCTGCAGCAATACGAAGAGCTGGCTGTCCAATGCGCCCTTGTTCCAGGACGATCTCAATCGCTGAAAGCTCAGTTAGCGACCAACCGGCTCTCCGCGCCCTTGTTCGACATAGCCACATACACTCGGCACCTGGAATGGGCGTTCCAAGCGATGGTCATGCGAAGCCGATCGAACTTGCCTCCAGGGCCAATACGCGTTCCCAAAAGCCGGATTCCGCTCACCTGACACCAGGAGAATAAACTCACCTTCCACTGTCGCGCCGCCGACAGAGGCCCTGTGCCCGGACCACCCCACACCGGCAGGGCCATCGTTTGGTGAATTCCAAAGCCACGACGCAACGTGGTGAACCTGGATCAAATCGGCAACAGCACTTGCGAGCACTACCCAGATCACCACCGCAACAGCACCGCTACCATCCGGCCCCAGTGGTTAAGCGACGCAACCATCTGCGCGATCGCGGCAAAACAAGCTGAGAACTAAAAACACAAGGGGTAGAAACACGCAGCGAAATCTCCCCGAAATGCACAAAGGCCGCCATGCCGGCAGCCTTCGTGGTTCCTCCCCAAAGTAAACCCTGATCCTACCACTGCCCCCATGCACGGGAGATATAGTCCGAAAGTGACATTCCCACCAGGATCAAAAAGGTGAATAGCCCCGCACCCACGGTCAGCTTCATCAATTTCGAGCTGTATTTGATGTGCATGAAGAACAGCACCACCAGCGTCGCCTTGATGCAGGCGATCAGGATCGCGACCACCGGGTTCCACGCGCCCATTTCCAGGTACGAAGCCCCAATTGTCAGCGCCGTCCCCACCAGCAACGCGGCAAAGATGATCCCATATGTCGCCGGTCCGACAATATGCTGTTCCGTCTCCGTGTGCCCCGAATTCGGATCATGATTCTGAAATTCTTCCGACATAACTCAACTCCTGCTTCTGTCTTTCGTCCCTGTTCTCTGCGCTCTGTTCTCTGTTCTCTGCCTCACTGATGTCGACTGATCAAGTAAAGCAGCGGAAACAGGAAGATCCACACAATATCGACAAAGTGCCAATACAGCCCAAAATTCTCCACGAACGCAATGTTCCCGTCCATGTAGCCGCCCCGCACCGCCTTGAACAGCATCCCGCACAGCAGTGCGATGCCGATGATCATGTGCAGCGCGTGCATGCCCGTCATGGCAAAGTACAGCGAGAAATACACTTCGGTCTTGCGTGCCATGTCCAGGCCCATCGGCTTGTCGCCGGCAGCCTTCGCTTCCGCATCTGAAGACGGATTTACAAACGACTGCACGCTGAAGGTGTCGCCCGGAATGTGATGCTTCTCCCACTTCTCCTTGTATTCGACCGTCTTGATCCCCAGAAATCCGATGCCCAGAATCAGCGTGGCAATCAGCGACCACACCAGCCCTTTGTGCCGTTTTGTCTCCGCCGACCACACGCCCATCGCCATGGTGAAACTCGACGTAATCAGCAGCAGCGTATTGAAGCTGCCCAGCGTAATACTCAGCTGGTGCGATCCCGCCACAAACGCCGGGTAGTACCAGTTGCGATAGATCAGGTAGGCCGTGAACAGCCCACCAAAGAACATGATTTCCGTCAGCAGGAATAGCCACATGCCAAAGCTGGCAGTCTCCGTCTGCTGCTCGTACGAGACGAAATGATGGCGCAGATAAGCCGGGTGATCGTGTTCGTGCCCGTGTGCATCCGCGGTAGTGGCGACGGCGTGACTATCCAACGTGCGTCACCTCGTGTTCTTTCTGGCGTTCCAGCCATTCATAGTCATAGACATCCTGCGTAACAACCGGGATGGTGGTGAAATTCTCCGTCAGCGGCGGCGACTGGATTTGCCATTCCAGCCCCGTTGCCTGCCACGGATTCGCACCCGCGATCGCGCCATACTTCAGCGACCACACCAGGTAAATCATCGGCAGCAGATATCCGACGCCGAGGATCGAAGCGCCCGCCGTCGAAAACACATTCAGCACCTGGAACTCCGCCGGATACGCCGCATACCGCCGCGGCATGCCCAGCATTCCCAGCAGGAACTGAGGGAAGAAAGTGAAGTTAAATCCGATAAACGTGACCACCGCAGCCAGCTGCGAAATCTTCTCCGGGTACATCCTCCCCGTCATCTTCGGCCACCAGAAGTGAATACCCGAAAGGAACGCCATCAGCATCCCGCCCACCATCACAAAGTGAAAGTGCGCCACGATAAAGTAGGTCTCGGTCAGGTGAATGTCCGTGCCCGAAGTCCCCAGAAACACGCCCGTCAAGCCGCCAATCGTAAAGAGCCCCATGAATCCGAACGCATAGAGCATCGGCGTCTCAAACGTGATCGACCCCTTGTACAGCGTGAATGCCCAGTTGAAAATCTTGATCGCCGAAGGGACCGCCACCAGCATCGTCAGCAGGCTGAACACCAGCACCGCATAGTTCGATACTCCCATGATGAACATGTGATGCGCCCACACAAAGAACCCGAACACCGCAATCGCCACCGACGAGAACGCTACCGCCGTATAGCCAAACACCCTCTTCCGGCTGAAGGTCGAGATGACTTCCGAGATCACGCCCATGCCCGGCAAGATCATGATGTACACCGCTGGGTGCGAATAGAACCAGAACAAATGTTGAAACAGGATCGGATCGCCGCCCTTGGTCGGATCGAACACCCCAATCCCGATCGTTCTTTCCAGAACCACCAGCACCAGCGTAATTGCCAAAACCGGCGTTCCCAGCACCATCAAAATCGACGCCGCATAATGCGCCCACACAAACAGCGGCAGCTTGAACCACGTCATGCCCGGTGCGCGCATGCGATGCACCGTCACGATAAAGTTCAACCCGGTAAAGATCGAACTGAAGCCGGCCACAAAAATCGCCAGCCCCGTCGTGATCACATTCGTATTTGAGAAGTGCGTCGACATCGGCGTCGTAAACGTCCAGCCAGTATCCACGCCTCCCGTGATCATCGCCGCCAGCGTCATCGCACCGCCCGCGAGGTACAAGTACCAGCTCAAGAGGTTGATCTTTGGAAACGCCAGATCCTTCGCGCCGATCATGATCGGAATCAAAAAATTCCCCAGCGTAGCCGGCACCGACGGCACCAGGAACAGGAAGATCATCACCACCCCGTGCATGGTGAAAACCTTGTTGTACGTATCCGCCGCCATCAGGTCCGACTGCGGCGTCAGCAACTCTAACCGGATCACACCCGCCAGCGCTCCGCCTATGAAGAAGAAAAACGTGATCGAGATCAGGTACAGGATCGCAATCCGCTTATGATCGCCGGTCAGCAGCCAGCTCAACAGGCCGTTCTCGTTCGTCAGGTAATTGCGCTTGGGTACCCGCGCTGTCGACTGGTCGGGAAGACTCACAATGGTGCTCATGGCTTTGCTACTCCCTGCGCGCCGGCTGAAGGGGCGCCGTTAGTCTTGCCTGGTACTTTGTCGGGCTGTTCCGGCAAGAGTTCGGTCGTATTCAACGTCTGCTGGACCCGGTAATTCGAACTGAGGTTCTTGATGTATTCAACGAGCGAAATCAAACCTTCTTCGCTGACCTGCCCTTGATACGTCGGCATGATCGGTGCATATCCTTGCGTGATGTGCGCCGACGGATTCAAAATCGCCTGTCGCAGATACGCCTCGTCCACCAGCACCGGCGACCCGGAAGCCAGCGTCAGCCGCGAACCATATACATTCGCCAAACTCGGCCCGCGCGAATCAGGCTGCCCGTTGTGGCACGCATTGCAGCTCAGGCTGGCAAACAATCGTTCGCCGTTCTGCGCCAGCGAAACACCGCTGGTCGAGCTGTCCAGCCACTTCTTGTAATTCTCCGGCGTTAGCACCACGATGTCGCCAATCATCCCCGAGTGCTGCGTCCCGCAATACTGCGTGCAGAACAGGTGATAGGTTCCCGGCGTCGTCGCTTCAAACCAGACCGTTGTATACCGTCCCGGGATCGCTTCGCGCTTCACGCGAAATGCCGGAATCGAAAAGCTGTGAAACACGTCCTGCGAAATCAGCGTTAACTGGATCGGCTTTCCTATCGGAATATGTAGGCTGTTGATCTCGTGCTGCCCGCCCGGATGCTCCGCTTTCCACATCCACTGCTTACCCACCACGTAAATGTTCATGGCGTTCGGCGGAGGCGTGTAAATCCGGAAGTACAGCACCGAGCCCCACACAAACATCACCAGGAATAAGCCCAGCGGGATAATCGTCCAGGTCGCCTCCAGCAGCGTCGAGCCTTCAATCTGCGTGGCTACAGGATTCCGGTCGCGGCGATAGAGGATGGAGAACGCGGTCACCAGCAGGCCCACCAGCACCAGGCCCACCAGGCTCACCAAGGTCATGAACACCAGCAACGCATCCACCTGCGAGGCGATCTTCGACGCCTCCGGAGGAATGATCGCGAAGTTGACCATCCACTTAACTAAAAACTGCCACAGTACTGGACTTAATCCCATAATCTGTTATCCGTTCACCTTTGCTGCGGTTGTCCCACAACCGCGCTGGGCTTGCCTGCTTATTTCCCGTTCTGCTGCACTTTGCTTTGCTTGGCGTCTTTCCGAAACATCACCAGCATGAAGCCGCCCAGCCCGAATACCATCACTGCCCCGCCCAACTGCATCACCCGCGCAACCACCAGGCTATGCGTGTTCGTCCCTGGATCGTAGTGATAGCAGTAGGTCAAAATGTTATCGACCGGCGTACCGATCTTGTTCGCCGAGGCCTCAACCAGCCCCAGCCGCAAATCCTTCGGCGAATACTCCACGCCCATGTAGTACTGAGCCAGTTTCCCATCTGGCGTGACGATCTGAATCGCGCTCGCATGTGCGAATTGATTCAGCTTCCCATCCGGCCCGGGAATCTTCACGTACCCAAACCCAACCGTCTTGGTGAGCACATCGATGTCCGCCTGCTTGCCCGTGAGGAAGTGCCACCCATCCGCCGTCTCCGGCTGCCCA
>CAILBQ010000007.1 GCA_903832475.1 uncultured Acidobacteriota bacterium
AGTTGTTGGCCGGGATGCCGACGATGACCAGGCCGCGGCTCTTGTATTTTTCGTAGACCGATTCAAGCGCCGTGTACTGCGGTGTGAAACCGCAGCGGCTGGCCACGTTCACCAGCAGCACGACCTTGCCGTGGAATTCAGAAAGCGGGGTAGGCTGGCCGTCAATCGATTTCAAGGTGAAGTCATAGATGGATTTGGGCGCGGCGAGCGTTGGCTGTGCGACGAACGCGACGGCCGCGGCAATCATCAAGCAGATCAGGGGAAGGCGTACGGTTGCGAGTTTAAGCATGGTATCTCCTGTCAAACAGCAAGGACGAATGACATGGCAAGCATAGTCGATTGCTGCGGCATGGCGACACCGTTTTGTGCTAGGTGGTCGGAGAGGGAATGCAGGCGGAATACTTTGCCCGGTCGATGGTGCGCAGGTGGATCCAGGCGTTGGCGATGGCAATGACGAGAAAGATGCTGAGCGCAACCGGGACGCCGCGGGCTCCCCAGTAGTTGATTCGTGAAACCAGCCAGGCGCAGCGCTCCGGCAAAAGGTTGGTGATGCTGAGTTGAGCGACGATGTGCGTGCTGAGCATCCACGAGAACATGATGCCGCCGAAACATTCCGAGAGGAATCGGATCAGCACTTTACGCCGCGTCCAGTAGGGGTAAATCAGATTTGTAGCAGAGACAGCGCCGCTCACGAGCACGACGGCGAGCCAGGCAAGAAAAAAGAGATACCAGTGCAGCGCCAGCGTGATGCGCAGGTTCGGCGAGTCGTAAACCACGGGAGAGGTGAGGCTGAACGCTATCCACACGGCGAGCACGACGTTCACGGCTAATTCGACCGAGGTGCCGATGCGGGGAATGACGGCGGTCTTGCGAATGGCAGGTAGCGACTTTGGCTCGAATGTTTCCAGGAAGTGCGTCTTCGGCTGAAATCGCTCCAGGACGGCGAAGATAGCGGTCACGATACCGATGGCGACGAAGGCGGAATTCCACAGCGAACCCCACAGCGATTCTGCGTTCTGCAGCCAGGAATGCGCCACCCATCCATTGTGATACGCGGAGTCGAATACGACCAGCCCGATGAAGGTGAGCACCCAGGGCACAAGGAACCCCAGCAGCGCGATCTTGAGGACCAGAAGGTACACCGGGAAGAGTAGGGGTCCGATGAGATAGCGCTGCGGCAGGAAAGAATTCGCCACGACGATGGGCGCCCCGCGCTGCTTGAGCAGGTCTTCGAGTTCGGCGCTGGCCAGGGGTCGGCCAAGCGCGGCCTCGCGCTCTTCGATCTGGGCGTGCAGGTCTTCGGAGAGTTCGGCGATGATGTCGCGCTTGAGGTTGGTTGGCAGCCAGAATTCGACGGCCTGGAGATAGCGATTAACGAGGTCCATGAACTTCCTCCGGAGTGTTGCGGTTGTTGAGGACGGCGTCCAGCGACGCGTCGATGCTTCTCCACTCAGCCAGGAGCCGTTCCAGGACCTGTTCCCCACTGGAGTTTATGCGGTAGAAGCGCTTGTTGCGTTTTTCTTCCTCGCGCCATTGAGAAGAGAGCAGTCCCTGGGTTTCCAGCCGGCGCAGCAGCGGGTAAAGGGTGCTTTCGTCGATGTCGATGCCGTGCTCCGCCAGGGTTTTGCGCAAAGTGTAGCCGTAGCGTTCGTCGCGCAGCGCGGCGAGCACGGCGATGACCAGCGAGCCGCGGCGAAGTTCGAGGCGGAGATTCTCGAAGGCGTCGTTTGCGGATTGGGTTTCACTCACCATGTCACATATAGTGTATGACGCATAGTGTATGTGTCAAGGTAATTTCGCTTTTCTTCAACCGCTGGGCAGACCAGTGGCCGACAGAACAGTTCAGCCGGTCAAGATGGGTTAGGATGCGGGTATGCCGGGATTCGCGGTGTTGACGATTTCAGATCGATGTTCGGCGGGTTTGCAGACGGATACTGCCGGCCCGGCGGTAGAGCGCATTTTGCGCGAACAGTGGCCCGGCCTGGACGCCAGGCAGACGATTGGCCGCGGACTGGTTCCAGACAGCGAAGAAGCCATTGTCACCATCCTCCGTGAGCTGTGCGGACAGGGATACGACTTGGTGCTGACGGTGGGAGGGACGGGGTTAAGTCCGCGGGACATTACTCCGGAGGCCACCAGGCTGGTGATCGATCGCGAAGTGCCGGGTCTGGGGGAGGCGATGCGGGCGGAGGGCGCGAAAGCTTTTCAGTTCGCGTGGTTGAGCCGGGGCATTGCAGGACTGTGCGGACGGACGCTGATTGTGAACCTGCCCGGAAGCGAGAACGGGTCGGTTGAAAGTTTGCGAGCGATTTTGCCGCTCTTGCCCCATGCTCTGGACGTGATGGCGGGTGGGAGCACCCATCCCCGCGCCCATGCGCACGCCTGACGCTCGCCCCGGCATGGCACGAAAGAAGAATTGCTCGCGGTTCGGGTCGGCCTCTATGCTTGGCAGGTTGAGCTGTTCAGCATCCTTGGGGTTCGTCAGCGCCTTGGCACGGTCCGGAGCCGGCAGGTCTGAAAGCCCACATCAACTCCGAGCAGATTCTCGGCACGATTGAATTCGTGCCCTTTCACAAAGCCCTTGTGACACGGATGTCAGCAAGCCGGATACCCAGTGTGGGCACAAGGAAGAGATTGAGGAAACGATGAAAGGTATTCTTCTGGCGGGCGGATCGGCGACGCGGCTGTACCCGGTTACGCAGGTGGTTTCAAAGCAGCTCTTGCCGGTCTATGACAAGCCGATGATCTATTACCCGCTGTCGGCGCTGATGCTGGCGGGAATCCGCGAGGTGCTGATTATCTCGACGCCGCGCGATACTCCTAGCTTCCAGGCGCTGCTGGGGGACGGCAGCCAGTGGGGCATGCAGTTGAGCTACGCGGTGCAGGAGAAGCCGGAGGGCCTGGCCCAGGCGTTCATCATCGGGAAAGAATTTGTTGGCGGCGAGAGCTGCGCGCTGGTGCTGGGAGACAACATCTTCCATGGGCAGACGCTGGGTAC
>CAILBQ010000008.1 GCA_903832475.1 uncultured Acidobacteriota bacterium
CTATAACAACGCCAAGCAATGGAACATCCGAATCGATAAATACTTCAATAAAGATCGCATTTATGGGAACTTCATTCGCAACACCATCAGCAATGGCGGCCCCGCGATCCGGCCCGCATTCGCCACCACAAACGCCGACTATGGCGCTTCTATTCAAATCAACGAAACCCATACCTTTTCTTCCAACCTGCTCAACGAAGCCAGCTTTGGCTACAACCGCATCGAAGGCTTCAACAACAAAACGGGCAACTTCACGGTTCCCATCGTCAACGTCGGCCAGCTCGGGGTTGGCTTCGGCATCGGATTCGCTCAGGGTGACTACATTCAGCACAGCTATCACTGGCGGGATGTGCTTACCAAGATTCAAGGCGCGCACAGCTTCCGTTTCGGCTACGAAGGATGGCATGGCGACGATCTCGCTCTTTTTGCAGGCGCCTATGGCATCCCCAGTCTCTATTACAACAACATGATCGATCTAATCAACGACAAGCCCTACTCTGAGAGTGGCCTGTCTTACAATCTCGTCTCCGGCAAACCGCAGCCGGGTCAGTATCAGTTCGCTATGACTACCCACGGCGCCTTTGCAGAAGATACCTGGAAGGCCACCCGCCGCGTCACCCTCAACTATGGCATCCGCTACGACGACTTCGGCAATCCCTACCCTACCGGTGGAACCACCCTCGCGAACTTCCACCTGCCCTCCGGTTCGAATCTGCAAGACCAGGTCGCCAATGGATTCATGACGCAGCAGAATTCCGTGTACAGCAAATCACTGAACTGGGTCTTCAGCCCGCGCATAGGCGCCGCCTGGGATCCCACTGGCAACGGAAAGTGGGTCGTGCGCGGCGGAATCGGCCTGTATCACGACTTTGTGACCCTGGGTAACGCTGAGAACGGCCTTAAGGGCAATCCACCCGGCTTCGTCGTACCCACCTTTAAAAATGACGGCTCAACCGCTCCGCCCATCTTCGGATACGGGACCGCCAGTAAGTATCCATACGGCTTCCGGTATCCCGCCTTCGTTGGCACGCCTTTGGATTCCAAGGGAGGCGTCGTTGGCTCCAACATCAGTGTCGGAGGTGTCGACGTTCACATCGGTTCTCCTTACACGTTAAACTGGTCTCTCTCCGCAGAACGCCAGATCACCCCTGCGATGGTCGCTTTGATAGGATACGTCGGTTCGCACTCCAGCAATTTGATCGTCGCCGGCGGCAACACCGGCAACACGTCCTATGGCGTAGACGTCAACGTCTTTGCCGGAGACCTGCTGCAACATCTTCAATGCACAGAGACCACCACAACCAATTCCTGTACCGGCGTGCAAACCCGCCTCAACACCAGCTTTGGCTCCATCACCTATGCCACCAACGACGCGCGCTCCAACTATGACGCCCTCTTTGTCGGCGTCAAAGGGAGATTCGCTCGCCGAGGCTTCGTCACCGCTTCCTACACGCGTTCTCAGTCGAGGGACGACTGGCAAGCCTATCCTGGCGTTTACCCCTACGATCGTTACTACTCGCCTTCCCCTTGGGACGCACCCAACCGCCTCTCCTTGGGTTGGAATTACGATATACCGGGCTTAGACCACGGCAATGCATTCGCCAAAAGAACAACCAATGGCTGGGTCTTGTCAGGCTCCACCATCCTGCAATCGGGAACACCCTTTACCGTCTATACCGGAGCAGCCTTCCATGGCCAGCTCATTGACCCGAACGGCCCTGAGACCGCCTCGAACCTGCAACTTGCCCCAGACAGCGGGGACTTCAACGCGGATGGCGACAACTTCGACTACCCAAACGTCGCCAACTATCATCAGTTGAACAATCGCAAGGCTTTCAAGAGCGGCAACGGTATTTTCCCGCACTGTTCAGGCGGCAACCTCTTCAATTGCGGCTCCTTCTCCCTGCCCAGCCCGGGCACGGAGGGCAACGAGAAGCCGAATCAGTTTCAGAACCCAGGCTTCGCGGAAAGTGACTTTGCGATTCGAAAGCTCACCACAATTCACGAACGCTACAACCTTGAAATCCGCGCCGACTTTATCAACGCTTTCAATCGTGTCAACTTGAACGGCGTTGATGCCAATGCCCAGGACGGCACCAACTTCGGCACCGTCAACTCCACTCAAACTCCGCGTAACATAGTCCTGGGAGCAAGGCTGAATTTCTGACCACCCAGGTTTCGTCATATAAACCGAGCGGGCGCGACTCTCACACAAGTACGCGCCCGGTCCTCTACACAATGCTCCGCATTCCTCGCTGCACAAGTCCGAATCGAAGCATCATCCAGCTTCAAAGGACAGCAGCTACAATCGAAATTCTTATGCATTCCCCCAAGCTCAGCATGTCCACCCTCAGACCGGTCATACTGTGCGCCTGCTACCTCGCACTATGCGGTTGCCGGTTGCCCGCTGCTGCGCAAGCATCGGGACTCGCCCCCGATTCTTCAAGGATCGCCCCTATCATAGAAGCCGTGCGCGCCCGCGACTTCGACAAGGCTCTTGAACTCAGCCAGACTGCCCTCCGGAAAGATCCCCGGGATTATCGAATCTTGACACTGCGAGGTATGGCCTACGCAGGAAAGGGAACTCTACCGCTTGCACTGAACTCCTACGGCCAGGCCCTGAAACTCAGTCCCAACTATCTGCCCGCCCTTGAAGGGGAAGCACAGAGCCAGTACCAACTGGGCACACCGTCCGCGAAGCAATCCATCCTGCGAGTCCTTAAACTTCGTCCCGGCGATCCTACGTCCCTTGCCATGCTTGGCTTCCTTGAATATAGGCAGGACAATTGCCCCAGCGCGATCAGTGATTTTGAAAACGCGCAACCAGTGCTTGCCACGCAGCCCATCGCCCAGGCGGCCTTTGCAACCTGTCTCGCCCGGGGCGGTCAATATGATCGTTCTATCCCTTTGCTCCAGCAAGCGCTTGTCTCCGCGCCGGCGCCTGCCGCTGCCAGCATCCGCCTCAATCTCGCCCTCGCCCAATGGAAGGCCGGCCGCCCTGCCGAAGCCCTGGCTACGCTCCAGCCGGTGATCGAGAACAATGATCAACGCGATCAGAACGTCGACGACGCCCTCCTGCTTGCCGCCGACATTCACGAGTCAGTCAACGAAACACAATTAGCCATCGAATTAATCCGCAGGGTCATCCTGGTACATCCCACTCGCGTCGATGCCTATCTGGCTTTCGCAAATCTGAGCTACGATCATTCCTCCATGCAGGTGGGCATCGATATCTTGAACGTGGGCATCCAGCAGCTACCCGGTGAAGCTCGCCTCTATCTTGTCCGCGGCATCCTCTACACCCAGCTCGGTAAGTATGAAGAAGCAACGCAGGACTTCAGCACTGCTGACCATCTCCACGCACACCTCGCTCTCCTTGGCACGGCCGAGGGGCTGTCTGCCTCGCAACAGCACAATGGAAGCGAAGCTTTAAGCAAATTTCGTGCCGCCGTCAAGGCGCAACCCGATGACGCTCTAGCCAACTATCTCCTTGCTGAGGCACTCGCCGAACAGTCTCCCGACGAAGGTACACCCCTCTACGTGGAAGAAGAGAACGCTGCCCAACGCGCCTGCAAGGCGGATCCCTCCATGTCCGCGGCTCACGATCTACTCGCCGGAATCTATCTTCAGGACGGTCATGCTGACCTCGCCTTGCAGCAATCACAACTCGCGCTCCAATACGATCCAAAAGACCAGGAGGCGCTCTATCATTCTGTCCTCGCCCTGCGGAAGACGGGAGACAAATCCCGGATTGCCTCCCTGCTCAAGCAACTGGCTGCTTTGCGAACTTCCACTCAGCCTGAACAAACTCAGAATCGTCGTTATGAGCTTGAAGAGGTACCACCGGCTTCCAACGCCCACTGATGAACGAGCCACGCTGGTAAGTTTCAGGTCCCGCCGCTGAAATGAATGAACAAACTCAAATCGAAAGTAGAGTGAGCTCACCTCGACGGAAAGTCACACCGTTCGTTGGTCACGACACGACATCGTTCGGCGCGAGCTGAAGTTTCACTCACTCCATGACGAAAACGCCAAGGCTCTTTACTGGAAAGTCGCTAAAGTGACAGATGATGATTGGCTAAATTGTAGACTTCAGGCCGATGCGCTCATCGACGGCGCCTTGAGTGTTCGCAGGTTGACAAGTCACGAAAAATGCCACAAAGCCGGTTATTGCGCTTGGATAGCTGATTGCCTTTCGCATCTAGCCCATGCCAGTTCCCACCCCGGAACTTTGTCAGCACTTCGATGCGGGGCGGAATTTTCCAGGGCGCAAGTCATTGCGCCCCCAAAATCCTAGGGATCTTCTTAAATTATTGATTGAATTGGTTGCGGGGGCTGGATTTGAACCAGCGACCTTTGGGTTATGAGACGACGTAAATCCCTGTAAGTCCTAGATAATAAAGGGCACGAGTGGTAACCCATCG
Organism: uncultured Acidobacteriota bacterium; assembly: GCA_903832475.1. GTDB lineage: Bacteria > Acidobacteriota > Terriglobia > Terriglobales > Acidobacteriaceae > Acidicapsa. Next base: position 4,425 of record CAILBQ010000008.1, read on the forward strand.
GAACAATCGGGAATGGCCCCAAGTGGCACATTTAGAAAGGGTTAGGAGCAAATAGGAACATTTGGGAATCGTCCATTGGGAACTTAGTGGGGACTTAAAAAAGGCTTAAGTCCCCATTTTGCCCAAACCGTTTAAGGCCCCATTGGGGACTTAAACGAGGGCTCTGCGATGCCCAAAGGTCGCACTCCTAAGTATTTGATGTCAATAACCAAAGCCTCCGGAAATTGAACTGTGGGCCTTTGGGAAATCCCTCGTCTAGATGGCCGGTTGACGCCCAAAGGTCGGCGTCAGAACCAATAAGTCCCCATTGGGGACTTAAACGGAGCCGCCATGAACTCTTTATCAAACAATGTCTGCGAATCAGCAGTTCTGCTGGCTGATTTCTCTGACCTCCCTCCGAAGCCGCCGCGTTCGAAACTAGAACCGCACCGCGAGCTGATCCGAGAGCTTCGCCGTAAAGGGCGGACGTATCGGGAGGTTTCCCGGCTCTTTGCCGAACGGCTTGGGCTGCGGGTCGCGCCCAGCACACTGCACTCCTTCGTGAAAGTCCGCGCCCGTCACCGGAAGCAGGTGCAGTTCGAACTTCCTGCCGTCGATCTTCCGGGTGCCCGGCCGCCGGTGAGCGCCCGCCTCGCCGCGTTCAAAGCCAAACCCACAGCGCAGGAGGCAAAGCGTTCCCGCTTCGTCTTCCGCGAAAACGAACCCCTCACCCTGAGCACTGATGGAGGTGCCCGATGACACAAGCAGCAAAGACTCAAATTACGCCAGCGAAGCGCGTGGTCTTCACCATGGGCGGCAAAGGCGGCGTCGGCAAGACGGGCGTCATGGTGGCCCTGGCCGAATGGTTCGCCGCAAACGAGATCCCTGTCACCCTGCTTGACCTAGACACAGAGAACAAAGCTCGCGGCTCGCTGAAGCACTTTTTCAATGGCTCCGTCACGAAGGTCAACATTCACACCCCTGCCGGCCTCGATGCCTTCGTCGATCATCTCGACAGCGGTTCGGAGATCATCCTGGCTGACATGGGAGCTGGTGCCGGACAGGTAGCGGCGGATTGGTTCGAGAGCATGTATGAGGATGTGGCCGCGACCGGTGTCAGCTTCACCGCTGTCGGCGTCGTCACGCCGGACCCCGCAAGTGTAGAAAGCATCCTCGCATGGGCAAACCGTCTACAGGATCGCGTTGAGTATGTGGTGGTTGAGAATGCGACCAGTACACTCTCCGATTTCACCTATTGGAAGGCAACGGAGCAAGCCAAGCGATTCCGTGAGGCGTTCTCTCCAACTGTCCTCCAGATGGAGTTCCGACTGGCAGAGCTGGAAAATCCAGTTCGTCAACACGGCATCAAGCTGGGAGATGTGGCGGATCGCAAGGCATCTGTAGATGAGCTGAACCGAGCATCGCTCGTAATGCGCGCACAGAGCTACCGTCGTAGGCTGTTCAGCGAGTTCGACCGCACAAAGGAGGTCTTCCTTCCATGAGCACCGTTCCCACCTTGCATGAACTTGATGAAGCACAGGCGAGAGAGTCGACTTTGTTCGACTCTCTCGCTCGGCTCGTACCGGAAGAACTGCAGACCGCCTACTATCGTGTTCTCGCTCACACCCGCACTCTGAGTCCAGATGACGAGATGCTCCGCATTCTCGAAGCCATGGGCATCCTCGCATTGCTGACGCGGCATACGCCAAAGGACATCGCTGATGAGCGTGAGCGTATCCAAGCGATGCTCGATGCGCACCTTCAGTTCTCCGATGAGGCACAAGAGAAAATGTTGGGGTACGTCCATTTCATCGAGGGTCGTCTGGCGGAGCTGCCCTCTGAGATTGAAGCTGGTCTCGACCCTCAGCAGATTGCCAAGATTCTTGGCGAGAGTCTGCGTCAGCACTTTGTGAGTTCGGGTGTGCCTGAAACCGTGGCAGGACTTCAGGCGACATCTACTGCGATGGGGAATACGCAAAAGCAGCTAATCGGAGCCCTGCGTGACCTGACGGACAGAGACGGGGGCGTTGCTGCTAGAGTCGAATCCGCAAATCGCCAAATTGTGCAGACAATCGAACGCCGAACCCGGACCCTGGATGAACTGGTACACGAATTCAAAACAGACCTGCTCCGTATCTGGATTCCGATAGTCACTGGCGCAACAATGCTCATCGGATTGTTCGCGGGCATGGAAATACAAGGATGTCGAGACTCGGAACCCCCGCCGGTAACCCAATCTTCGCCTATGCCACCGCAAACACCTTCCATCCCAAACTCAGCTCAAGAACCCACGGCCAAGGCTGCCGGCCATCACGTTCAGGGATCGACTGCTAAGCAAACCGAGCATGTCGGACGGTGAAAGTTGAAGACGCTCGTCCTTGATTGGCAAGTATTTGCAACTCGTTTTGTGGGTTCATTTCGAGCGGGGAAAGCCCTTCAGGCTATTTTCCAGAGAGGCAGGCCGGGCCGATGCCGTTCCTTTGCCCTGGCTCTGCGGTGAGACGAGCAATAGCCTGGAGGGCTTTCCCCGCTAGGGATGGCCGGGATTCACCGCTCAAGTACACTGATGTTGAGCGGCGGTATTTGATGGGCTTGCTAGGGATGGCCGGGATTCACCGCTCAAGTACACTCAG
>CAILBQ010000009.1 GCA_903832475.1 uncultured Acidobacteriota bacterium
CAGCCAGGTAACTCCAACAACATCCTGATTGGCACCGGAGACTCCTACCGCTACGGCGGAACGGGTATGTTCCGAACCACCGACGGCGGCACTACTTGGAACGCCGTCTATCCTACCGACGGAACCTCCTGGCCCTCCGCCTTCCAGAAAGTTTTGATCGACCTGAGCGACAGTTCCAACCAGACGGTTCTCGCCGAAGGCGACAGCGGCATCTGGCGCTCCACCGACTTCGGCGATACCTGGACCCGGGTCTATAACGGCGCCACCAGCGACCTCGTCCAAGATCCCGTCCACACCTACATCTGGTATGCCGGAGCACCGGGTGTCGGCGTCTTGCGCTCCACCAGCTGGGGCACGTCCTTCGGGGCCATCGGCTCCGGCATGGCTACGCCCGGCCGCATCTCGGTCGCCGTGTCTGCTGCCGCACCCTGGCACGTATACGCCATCTCTGCCACCACAGACTGGAGTTCTCTAAGCGGCATATGGCGCTCCGATGACTACGGCGATGGAAACTGGAATCTCATCGAATCCACCGACAAGATCAGCGGCGCAGGACAGGCCTTCCACACCACTGCCATCAACGTCGATCCCACCAATCCTGACATCGTCTTTGCCGGCATGGCAGGCAGCGAAGTAACCTACAACGCAACCGCAGGCACACCCACGTGGACCTACTCTAGCAGCTTCGACGAAGGACACTCCGACCACACCGGATACGTCTTTGAGCCCGGCACGAATAACGTCATCAGCACCACCGACGGCGGCGTCTACGTCCTCGACAAAACCGCGCTCACCGTCTCCGGTTCCCTCAACTACGCCACCAATCTGAACGTGGAACAGGTCTTCGGCCCAGTTGGCGATCTCGCTTGCTCCGCCACCGAACCCGACGAATGCATCATCGGTCTCCAGGACAACGGAACCATCACCATGAACCGCAACAACACCCCTGCGCTGGTCAACGTGGGCGGCGGTGACGGCAACCAGACCAGCATCGCTCCGAACAACCCGAACGAGTTATTCCAGATGGCCGACGGAGCGCGCTACTACTCACTCGATGGTGCGTCTTCCTGGGTTGGCGACTACGGCAACTGCCTGCCCAACAACTTCTATGCCACCACCATGATCGACCAGACGCCTCCTAACGGATTCACCCCCTTCATTTACACATTCAGCGCCCCCTCTGCGAATAGCACCAGCAGCTATGTCTACTACAAGCCTGTAGATTCCAGTTGCGACTGGTCCCAGGCCAACGCCAACGACCCCTTTGACACCACTTCCTTCAGCCCCAGGCTGATGGACGCATCCAACGACCCATCCGGATATGTCTTCTACGTCGCCGGTTGGGGCACCGGCAAGCTATACGTGCTCGACAGCTACAACACCGGCGGCCTCGGCAGCATGACCTATGTCGACCGCACGCCCCCGCTGTCGTACTGGGCCCAGTCCAGCGATAGCCAAATCGCGGCGGATCGCTCCAACAGCCGTCCCTACACCGTCACCTATGTGACAGGTGGATCCCGTCCTTCGCAGGCATTCCTCAGTAACGATCGCGGTCAGTCCTGGACGGAAGTCACCGGTGACCTTGCTCAGAAACTTCCCGATGCCAGCTATTGGAAATTGATAGCCAATCCCGGCGATCAGCGTCAGCTTTTCCTCGGCACCGACCAGGGCATTTACCGCTCTGACAATGGCGGCGTCAATTGGTACCGATACATGGAAGGCATGCCCGCCGTCGCAAGCATCTTCGGATTCGAATTGAACTACGACAACTCCAATCCTCCGCTGCTCCACGCGGGCACGTACGGTCGCGGCTTCTGGGATCGTCAGGTCGCATCCGATGCGGTTCTTGCCAATGTAAGCTTCATTCCTGCGCAGGTCGTGGGTGGCTATGGTGCAGAGCTTGTCGTCTGGCTCGATCGCCCCGCTCCGAGCGATATAACTGTGAATCTGACCAGCAGCGACCCGTCGGTCTATTCGGTGCCAAGCTCCATCACCGTTTCCGCCGGGTATAGCAACGCGGGACTCATCTTCTCTACCGCCGCGGTGACATCCCAGACGCAGGTCACGGTCACCGGCAGTTACAACCAGGTGCAGTACTCACCGGTTCTCACCGTCACCCTCAAGCCGACTACCACAATCCTTACCTCTTCCCCCGACCCTTCGTCCTACGGACAGTCGGTCACCTTCACGGCAAAGGTCACGTCCACCTATGGATCACCCACCGGCTCTGTCACCTTTTATGACAGTGGCACGCCCATCTACACCGGTACGTTGAGCGGCGGACAAGCGTCCTTCACAAGCTTTGCATTGACCGGTGGCTCACATTCCATTCAGGCCGTCTACAACGGTGCAGGTACCTTCTCCCCAAGTTCCTCTTCGTCTATCGTGCAGAGCATCAACAAGGACGCCAGCACCACCGCCGTCATTTCGTCTCACAATCCATCCATCTATGGTCAGCCAGTGACCTTCACCGCGACCGTCTCCTCCGGCTCCGGCACTCCAACCGGCACCGTCACCTTCAAAGATGGAGCAACATCCCTGGGCGTAGCCTCTCTCAGCGGTGGCCACGCAGCTCTTGCCACCTCCAGCCTCATCGTGGACAGTCATCCCATCACCGTCGCCTATTCAGGGGATGCCAACTTCAACGCCAGCACCTCAAGCGCCGTCTCGCAGGTGGTTGAGAAGGCGACGAGCGCGATCTCGCTTTCTTCCTCCGCCAATCCCGCCGAGTACAACGCCTCCGTCACGTTCACCGCCAAAATCACATCTCCCTCGGGTGCGGTAGCCACCGGCGCAGTTACCTTCAAAGATGGCGCCACCACGCTCGGAACAGGAACTCTGAGCAGCGACCTCGCAACCTTCACCACCACGAAACTCGCCATCGGCGCGCATTCAATCACGGCCGACTTCGCAGGCAACGCCAACATCGCAGCAAGCACATCCGCGGCGCTCAC
>CAILBQ010000010.1 GCA_903832475.1 uncultured Acidobacteriota bacterium
GGCGCCGCGGTCGGGATCGACGCCGCAGACACCGATGAACACCTTGTCCATGACAACGACGTTGAGGGATTCGAGGGCGGTGGGGCCGATCAACGAGAAGGCACCGGCCCAGCGCATGCAGCCGCCGGTGAGGGTAGTGTCGAGGCCGTTGCTGGAGCTGAGCTCCATCCCGATATTCACGGCGTTGGTGATGATGTGCAGGCCGGTGCGCATGCGCAGGGCGCGGGCTACTTCGGTGGTGGTGGTGCCGGCGGTGAAGCCGATAGTTTCGTTGTCGCGAACTAATTCGGCAGCGGCGAGGGCGATGCGCTGCTTTTCCGGGGCGAAGCGTTCTTCGCGCACATGGAAAGAGGCGTCGAAGCGGAAAGGTTCGTAGACGGCCTGGCCGGCGAGCATGACGCCGCCGTGGGTGCGATGGACCAGGCCGCGCTCTTCCAGGCGAACGAGGTCGCGGCGCACGCTGGCGGGCGAAGTAGCGAATCGGCTGGTGAGCTCTTCGACGGAAGTCTTGCCGTTGCTCAGCAGGATGCGCAGGATTTCCTTGGCGCGTTTATCGGTCTTGGTGGACATACGTTCGTACCGTTTTCAGGGCGTGCGCCGTTCGCGATGTCGGGCCGTGCAGACGAGCAGGGACGAGTTCGAAAACTATGCGGCAGGCCGTTTCCTACTGTGCGGGGTGGTATGCGTGCGCGTCAAGGGCTTCCCGCAGTTGGCGGACATCTTTAGCCAGTACGGCGGTGCGCGCATATTCGTCACGGCCCGCTTCGCCAAGATGCAGCTTGCTGTCGCGATAGATGACGGGACTGGGCACGGGGGATCGCAAGGCGGCGTGGAACTCGACGGCGCCGGTGGCGCGGCTGATTTCCTGCACGTTGGCGGCGCGCACTCCACCGCCGGCCATGATCTTGATTCGATCAGCGCCCGCGATGACCATGTCGCGGATGCAGCGGGCGCCGAGCATGGCGCTTGATTTGGTCCCCGAGGTCAGGACGCGATCGGCGCCGGTTTCAATGACTCTTTCGAGCGATGCGTGGATATCGCGGGTGGTGTCGAGGGCGCGATGGAAGGTGACTTCCATGGGGCGGGACAGTTCAACGAGGTCGCGGGTGCGGGGAACATCGACGTCGCCGTCGGCAGTCAAAAGGCCAAAGACGACACCGTCAGCGCCGCATTCTGCGGCATAGGCAATGTCTTCGCGCATGACGTCAAGCTCGCTGTCGGAGTAGAGAAAATCGCCGCTTCGGGGCCGGATCATGACGTAAACGCCAATCGAGAGCTGAGCTCTCACGGCTCTGATCAGTCCGGAACTGGGGGTGAGGCCGCCATCGGAAAGAGCGCTGCAAAGTTCCACACGATGGGCACCGCCTTGTTCCGCGGCAACTGCCGATTCGACCGAATCGACACAAATCTCCAACTGCATCATTGCCATTTCCTTACCGCAAGAAGCTGGACTGCCAAAAAGATGGGCTGCACAAGTGAAGAAGGACTGCAAAAAAAACTGGACCCATCGCTTCAAAATATCATCGAGAGCTTTGGGTCCAGGTCAGGCGAATTCCAGACAGCGGCGGTCTTCGAAGGAGAAGACCGCCGGCTGGCTAGAAGTTGTAGTGGGCAGAGAACTGCAGGTGCCGTTCCACCGAGCGGATGGAGTTCTGCGGCGTGACCTGGCCGAAGCCGGAATCGTTGATACCGGTATCCGGGTTGCCGTAGCTGACGATGTTGAAGGCGTTGAACGCGTCGAAGCGGAAGCCGATGGAATGCTCCGCAAAGAGATGGAAATCCTTGAAGGCGGACATGTCGATGTTGGTGTAGCCGGGTGCGCGTACAGAGCCGTTCCTACCCGTGCCGAAAGTGTTCGGTTTTGGGTCGCCGTAGGCGCAGACCCCATTGTCGATGGGGTTACCGCTCTCATCGGTTGCGGTGCAGGGGATGGCGGATGGGTCGGTGCCAAACCAATTCGCAAGCGTTCTGTGAACGATGTGCAAGGGACGGTAGTGGTTCGCCCGATCGTTCCCGTAGTAGCTGTTGGTGTTGCTGCTGACGCCTGAAGTGAGGGTTTCCGGGAATCCGGAGTAGACCACTGCGGCGGTTGATATCTTCCATCCACCGATAGCTTCATCGACGATGCGATTCACGCCAGAGAGGTATTGCTTGCCGCGGCCAACGGGCAGAGCATACACGCCGGTGAAGGAGACATTGTGAGTGACGTCGTAACCGGCCGGACCATAATCGGCCGCGCTGTCATAGTAGTTCTGGAAGGCGCCGCTGAAGCCGTTGACATTGAGGGCGTAGTTGCCGAGGCTGTTGGTCATGGCCTTGCCGTAGGTGTAGTTGAGGGTGAACTCAAGGCCATGGCTGACGCGTTCGCGGAGAACGGCCTGGAGGGCGTTGTAGTTCATCATGGCGCGAGATTCAGTGACCAGTAATGGATTGGATCCAACACTGATCGAGGGATCTGCAGTCACGCCGATGAACGGGCTGTTGTAGAAAGGCGCCGAGGTAGGGTCGCCGGGAACGCGCCATTGGTTGAGGTTGCCGTAGTCTTCAATATGCTGGCCCTGTTCGCCCACGTAGCCTGCCTGCAACGACATGGTATTGCTCAACGCGTATTCGAAGGTGAGGTTCCAATTCTGGACATAGGCGGGCTGCTGGTTCTTGGGATAGACGTTGTAGGTGCCGCTGCTGGAGACATTGCCGGTGAAGCCTTCTTCTGCAGTGCGCGGCGCCGGGACGTTCGTTAGCGTGGGCTGGGGAACATTGACGTTGATGGCCTGAATGAACGGGGTAATGGAGGTCAGGCGTTGGTTCGAGGAGTTTCCTTCGTAGAAGCTGGTCGCACCATAACCGCCGCGTACCACGAATCGCGACGCGGCTTGGTAGGCAAAGCCGAGTCGAGGCATGATCTGGCGGAAGTTGTAGTCATAACAACCGCGATTGCTGCAAACGCCTGAGCCTGCCGGAGCGCCTGCTGGGACGTGGCCGGCATAGAGGACCTGCCCGGTGACTTCGTCCACGTTTCCGGTCTTGTCGTTGGATTCGATCCACGGTTCATCGATCTCGTAGCGGACGCCGACATTGAGCGTGAGCTTGGGAGTTGCTTTGTAGTCGTCGCCGACAAAC
>CAILBQ010000011.1 GCA_903832475.1 uncultured Acidobacteriota bacterium
GATCTAGTTCCCGACTTGACGTAACCTGTAATTTCTACCGTCACCACTTTCTGGGCAGGGGCAGCAAGAGCTGTGGATGGCAGGCCAGCCGCGAAAACAAACGAAAGAACCAACGCGGTCAATTTCATGAGCTTCCTCCTGAGACTCGGAGTCTAACATGAGAAGCCGCATTCCATGCCGGAGCAGTGGACAGGAGCGTCAATGACGGTATGTGTATCGCTCGTTGGCGCGGTCGATACCCCCGGGCATCGATATTTTCATCTATAGAAAGTTCTTTTTCGAACAGAACCCGCGGCCGGAGGCTCCTGCCAAGGTTCAGGAGCTCCCGGTCGGACTTATGGGACTTGTAAAAAAATAGGTTTTCAGGCGACAGTTCGAGTGGGCTTGGAGCCGATGAGGCCGTAGTACGCAATGTAGAGGTAGCAGATCATGGGCAGGACAAAGGCATGTTGGATGCCGACCTTGTCAGCCAGTGCGCCGAAGAGGAAGGGAACAACAGCGCCGCCTACGACTGCGGTCATGATCAGACCCGATCCCTTGCTGGTCAGAGGGCCCAAGCCGACGATGCCCAGGGTGAAGATGTTGGGGAACATGATGGAGTTGAAGAATCCGCAGAGGATGAGCGCCCAGATGGCGATGTGCCCGGAGGTGACCATGGATGTGAGCACCAGCGCGGTTGCGGCGAAGCCGAAGATGCCGAGAAGGCGGCCGGAGGGGATGAGGCTGACCAGCCAGGCGCCGAGCAGACGTCCGACCAGGGCTCCAAACCAGTAGAGCGCGATCAGACTGGAAGCTTCGCTGGAGCTGGGGATGCCCTGCTGCTTGAAGTAGTTCACCATGATCGATGCGAGGCCGACTTCAACGCCGACGTAGAAGAAGATGCCAAGCGCGCCGAGCACGGTGTGCTTGTAGGCCCAGATGCTGCGGCTGAGGATGGGGTCGCCTTCGCGGGCGGGGCGGAATTGCTGGGTCGAGGTGATGTGAGGCAGGTGCAGGAAGGCCACTGCGAGGCCCAGAATCAGCAGTCCGCCGGCGATGAGCAGATAGGGTACGCGCACGGTGTCAGCGATGCCCGCTTTCGAAATCAGCTTGGCCGGGTCGGTGAGGATGAATGCGCCCGCGATCAGAGGCGCGATGGTTCCGCCGATAGAATTGGCTGCCTGGGCGAGGTTGAGGCGGACGGGAGCGCTCTTTTCCGGTCCAAGGATCGATATATAGGGATTGGCGGAGGTCTGGAGCGCGGTGACGCCGGCTCCGATGACGAAGGAGGCTGTCAGGAAGAGCGGGAAGTTGGTGTACTTGGCGGCGGGGATGAACATGAGCGCGCCCGCGACCTGGATGAAGAGCGACACCACCATGGTCTTCTTGTAGCCAATGGCTTCGATCAGCTTGGCGGTGGCCCCGGCGAAGACGAAGTAGGCCAGGAAGAAGGCGGATTCGGCTAGCATTGCCAGGCCGTAGGGCAGATCAAAAACGGCCCTCAGGTGCGGTACCAGCGCCATGTTGAGATTGGTGATGAATCCAAAGATGAAAAACAACGCCGTGACGATGATGAACGGGCCTGTGTAATTGGGGGATGCAGGTGCGTCAATCGAGGCAGTCGATTTGGTGGCCATAAAGTGTCGCTTCTCCGCTTCGTGGAAAATATGCGTACTAGATCGTGTTCAGCAGCACAGCCGAACTCTATATTTCAGCGGAAACACGCGATCGCCGCCTGTCTAGTCGTTGCACAGAACACTATACGCGAAGCCAAATCTCCGCGCTCCCTACTGTTTGTTTTGTTTCGATTAGAGTCGATTTTGGCGGTTTTTCTGAAACCGGCGGAAGGGTATGCCTGGACCCGCGAAGTCGCGCAAGGATTCGGACTGCGTGCCGGGACCAGCGACGCGGGTGGGAATTGTTGCCGGACGATACGCCGCGCCGTGCGCCAGCCACTACAATCGGTACATTCTGGAGTGACCAAGGGTCCGCGCGAACGGGCTGGGCAAGTCGCCGCCGCTCCCAAGAGGTAGCGCGGAAGGCTGCCAATTGCGCCGGCGGCTTGAGGGCCTGGATTGAGCTGGAAAGAACAGGGGTAAAGATGTCTACATTAAACAGTCTGCGGGTTTTCGTGGTCGATGATGAACCGGTGATTGCTTCGACACTGACGCTGATCCTGATGGCGAAGGGGTATTCCGCAAGGTCCTTCACCGATCCGTTTCTCTCGCTTCAAGCTGCGGAGACGGACAAGCCGGACATTCTGATTGCCGACATTACCATGCCGAATCTTTCCGGAATTCACCTGGCGGTGAAACTGCGGGCCTTGTACCCGGCAATGCATGTGCTGTTGATTTCCGGCCTGGTGTCGGTGCGCGACCAGTTGGCGGAGGTGAAGACGGAGGGCAGCGAATTTGAGGTAGTCACCAAGCCGGTACACCCGGAAATCCTGCTCTCGAAAGTGGAAGCATTCAGCCGGCGAAGTGCGGCTGCGGGGCAGGACTAGGTCGGAGAAAGAGCGCTCCAGCTTTCATAGCAACTCGCGCATGCCGTTCCGAAGTCATTAACGTTTCGCCTGTCGTTTCAGCTATGCTCAAGTCAAGAGAGCCGCTTCAAAGCCTCAACAGGCAGTCATGTCAGCGAAATGGCCATTTGGCTGGCATTTTATTCGTCTGCCAGCTAAAGACACAGGGGCTGAAGCCCCATCTATTTTGCTGGGTTGTTGGCACGACTAAAGTCGTGCCCTTTCACAAAGCAACAGCCTTGCAGGAGACCAGGGAAACCAAGCAATCGTCTGGCATGATATCCAGGGATTGCCCGACTGGGCGAGCGTTACAGGCAGGGTCTCAAATGCGTCAGACCGTGGCGTGGTTGATCGATGGCACTGCAAACTGCATTCCAGAAGCAAAGCCTGATTCATATTTTGAGGAGGAACATCTTGGCCGTCAGTTCGTTTGATCCCTTCAAGAACAACCGTACGAAGAGAGTGCTCGCGTGCCTGGAGGGCAACTGGCAAGCCGAGATGGAGGGGTACTATACCTACCTGGCGCTGGCGGATCGCGAAAACGATGCGCTCCGGGCCACGGTTCTGCGTCACCTGGCGGCGGCTGAGTTGGAGCACGCGGCGCTGTGGGCCAGCCGCATGATCGAGCTGGGCGGGAAGCAGCCGACGTATACAGGTCATCCGCATGGGGATGCCGATTCGCTGGCCAGCCGCGCGGGCGGCCCGCTGATGGCGCTGCGACGGCTGGAGATCGAGGAATCGCGGCACATTGCCAATTACGGTACGCAGCTCAAGGACCTGGGCGACGAGGGGTCGATCGCCATCCTGGAGCACGTGATTGAAGACGAGAAAGACCATTACCGCGAGCTGGGCTCGCTGCTGCGCGGGCGATCGCATGCGGTGCAGGGCGGCAAGCAGGTGGTGGACGCCAAGGGGCTGTTGGAAGAACTGCTGGCCAAGCGCAACCAGGGGCGGACGCAGGCGGGTAGCTGGATCGGCGATGCGATCTATGGCGTGAACGATGGGCTGGGCGCGATTTTTGGCATTGTCTCCGGTGTTTCGGGAGCGACGGCGACGCAGAACAGCCAGGCACAGGCGCACTTTGTGCTGCTGGCGGGGCTGGCGGGCATGATCGCTTCGGCGCTGTCGATGGGTTCGGGCGCGTACCTGGCAGCGAAAAGCGAGCGCGAGATCTACGAGGCGGAAGTACACCGGGAGCGGGAGGCGATCGAGATGAATCCCTCCGAGGCGCGGGAGTTGCTGTCGCTTTACTACCAAGTCAAAGGGTTGCCGGAAGAGGACTCGGCGCGGGTGGTCGAACACCTGGCCAACGATCCGGAGATGCTGTTGAAGGCGCTTGCTTCGGAACGGCTCGATACCAGCGAAGAGGGTTTGAAGGTGCCGTGGGTTTCGGCGACTTCGGGGGCGCTGTCGACGGCGGTGGGCGCTACGATCCCGATCATTCCCTTCTTCTTCATGAGCGGCATTTCGGCGGTGATTGCGGCGGCGGTAATTTCGCTGATCGCGCATTTTGCGGTTGGCGCGGCGAAGAGCCTGATCACGGTGCGTTCGTGGTGGTCGAGCGGCTTTGAGATGACGGCGGTGGGGGCTGTCGAAGGCGCGGTTACCTACGCGATTGGATTGTGGCTGGGGCACCTGGGAGCGTAGCGGCGGCATCTGAGCCGGGCGCGGCCAGTTCGCGGGCGGCGAGGCGGCCGAGACGGATGCAATCGGAAATGCCAATGCCGTCGTAGGCGTTGCCGGCGAGGCGCAGGCCGGGCAGGGCGGCGACGCGGCTCTTGATGCGCAACAGGCGATCTTTGTGACCGACGGCGTATTGCGCCATGGCGCGGGGCCAGCGGCGGACGTCGCAAAGTTCAGGCGTTGCGGTGATGTTGAGGATTTCCTGCAGCTCGCGGCGAACAATGTCGACCAGCGCGTCGTCCGATTCGCCGAGCAGGCGCGCGTTGCGGGCACCGCCGAGGAAGGCGCGGATGACGGCTTTGCCGGGAGCGGTGCGGCCGGGGAACTTGCGATGGACGAAGGTGCAAGCGAGGAGAGTCCGGTTTTCGACGGCGGGGACGAGGAAGCCGAAGCCTTCGGGCAGTGGACCGAGCCGGGTCTGGTCGTAGACGAGATTGACCGTTATGGACGAGCTGTAGGGGATGCCGGAAAGCTCGGAGCCGAGAGGCGCGTCGACGTTCTTGAGCAGTTCGCCCGCGCTCCACGCGGGGGTGGCAAGTATGATGCCGCCGAACTCGCGGCGGGTGAAGGCGCCGAAGAGGGAGCAGGTGACTTTCCAGCCTTCTTCGGTGCGTTCAATGGCGCTGACCGGGGCTTCCGTGTGGACGCGCTGGGGATCGAGGCGTTCAACGAGAGCGTCGATCATCTGCTGCAGGCCGTAGCGGAGGGTGGTGAAAAGGGGGCGCGGGGCTGAGGGCCGGGCGGCGCCGGGGGCAGCCTGGCGGGATTTGCCGGCCTGGTGCGCGGCCAGCATGCCCTTGGTCAGCGAGCCGTATTTCGTTTCCATGTCGACCAGACGGGGCAGGACGGACTGCGCGCTGAGCTGAGCCGCGTCTCCGCCGTAGATGCCGGAGAGCAGCGGGTCGGCGAGACGGTCGACGGCCTCCTGGCCGTAATGGCGGCGAACCAGGTCGGCAACCGATTCATCGCCGGTGTGGGGGCGCGGCGGGTGCAGCAGTTCGAGGCCCATGCGGATCTTGGTGGGGATGCTGAAGAGGCGGGAAAGCGCGGTGGGGACGAGCTTGGTGGGGACGAGAAACATGAGGCCGTCGGGGAGGGCAACAAGGCGCTTGCCGACCAGGATGAAGGTCTTGCGCTGGGCGTCATCGGAAGGAACGAGATCACTGGAGAGGCCCAGTTCGCGGCAGAGATCGGCGGCGGCGGGTTTTTCGGTGAGGAAGGAATCGGGACCGCGCTCGATGACGGTGCCGTCGGCGACGGTGGAGGCAATGACGCCGCCCAGCGACGGGCCGGCTTCGAAAAGCTCGTACTCGACATCGGCGCCGGCGACGCGCGCCAGCTCCAGCTCGTAGGCTGCAGACAGGCCCGCAATACCCCCGCCGATGATCGCAATACGCATGCCTGATTGCTCCTTGTTTGTCGCTGCCTGGATTGTTTGCTTCTGTACCAGTCTAAGCGACGAAGAAACCCTGGGGAGTGACGGTACGCACGCGGATTTAGTGAGTTGCCGGACGCTTGACGGGGAGCGCGGCCGGTTTGGCGGCGCAGGGTTTGCCTGCGCAGAGTGAGGCGACGATTCCCTTGCCTTCTTCGATCGAGTAGATGCGATCGACTGCGGGAAGCTGGATCGTCTCCTTGAAACCGGAGGGCCAGTGGATTTCGGCTGAGCCTGCGTCGGTGACGTCGCCCAGGCCGAAGTGAGGGCGCTGGTCGCTGGAGGAGATGAAGCTGCCGCCGGAGAGGATGTCTTCGCGCTGGCGCATGCCGTTGGCGGTAAGGTAGACGGTGGCGCCGACGGCGTCGCGAGGGCTCTTGCCGCTGCCGATGAGTTTGAGTTCGACCCAGTGATGATGGTCGGGATTCACATTGCGCAACAGGGTGGGGGGGCCGTCGATGGGATTGATGATGACGTCGATCCGGCCGTCATTCAAGAGATCGCCGAAGGCTGCTCCGCGACCGGAAGTGACCACGGCGAGGCCGGTTCCCTTCACCGGAGGAATGTATTCGAATCTCTCGCCTTCAACATTGTGAAAGAGCAGGGGGCGCTCCGCGTAGGTGGTTCCCCAGTCATGCTGGTCGACTTCCGGGTAGACGTGGCCGTTGACCATGAACAGGTCTTTCCAGCCGTCGTTGTCATAGTCCACCAGGCCGACGCCCCAGCCGACAAAGGGCACGGGAATCTGCGCGATGCCAACCTTGTCGCTAACGTCGTTGAAGTTGAGTTCGGCAGCATCGCTGTCGTTGCGATAGAGGACTTTGTAGTCGTCGGAGAAATCCGTGACCATGAGATCCAGCAGCCCTTTGTTGCGGGTGTCGCCGACGGCCAGTCCCATGGAGGCAATCTCACGGCCTTCCTTGTTCAGGGCGAAGCCGGAGACGTAGCTCAGGTCTTCGAAGGTGCCATCGCCCTTGTTGATGTAGAGATAGTTGGGCGACGAATCGTTGGCGACGAGCAAGTCGACTTTGCCATCGTTGTTGACGTCGGCAAAGACGGTGGTGAATCCGTAATACGCTCCGGGATCGGAGACGCCGGCTTTGACGCTGACGTCGGTGAAGGTGCCGTCGCCATTGTTGTGGAAGAGGTGGTCGGGTTCGCCTTTGAGGCCGCGGGGGCCACACATCACGGGGGCGCCGCGCAGTTGGCAGAAGGCGCGCGGCACATCGGCGTCTCCAGCGGTGGGCTGGTGATTCACGTCGTAGTGCAGGTAACCGGAGACGAAGAGATCGAGGCGGCCGTCGCCGTCGTAGTCGCCCCAGGTGGCGCCATCGGACCAGTTGCCCAGCGTCACGCCGGCTTTTTCAGCAACATCGGTGAAGGTGCCGTTGTGGTTGTTGTGGTACAGGCGGTTCTTACCGAAGTTGGCGACGAAGATGTCTGGCCAGCCGTCGTTGTCGTAGTCCCCGATGGCTACGCCGAAGCCCCAGCGATCATTGGCCACGCCGGCTTTGGCCGTAACGTCGGTGAAGGTTCCGTCGTGGTTGTTGTGAAACAGCGCGGCATGCGGAGCGGGTTCCTTGCCGTCGAGGGCTTTGTAAGTTGATCCGTTCACGAGATAGATGTCGAGCCAGCCGTCGTTGTCGTAATCGAGCAGGGCGACCCCA
>CAILBQ010000012.1 GCA_903832475.1 uncultured Acidobacteriota bacterium
AGCCCTCTTCGTCGATGCCGGTGAGAGCGAACAGGCATCCGTAACCGCCGCCCTTGAGGGCGAAGATATCTGGCCCGATAAAGCGCGCAATCGGAACGATGCTGCACGCCGCTCCTGCCTTGGCGAACCACGGAGTATGTTTGAGCTGCTCAGTGTTTACGCGGGTCATAGTAGCTCTTCTGGTTGAGGCTGAGGCCCCACAGTTGGAACATCTTCGGGTGTTTACGGACGATGAGCCATGCGCCGGCCGCAAGCGTCGGGAAGGCCAACATCGCCAACAAGCGAAAACCAACGAGGAAAACCGTTACGCAGACGAATACGATCGCCATCCATGCTGTAAGATCGAGACCAAGCTTGGCTCTCGGTCGATTCAGCGCTTGATTGATTGGTAACGGCTCTCCCCGCTTGGTCATGGTCGATGTCACCTCCTACATCGACTGCCCAGTTAAGGATCCGATCCAGCCAGCTCCCCAACCGAGAACTCCGGCACCGAACAATGCGCCGAAGAGTCCTGGGACCGCGTCCTGAAAGCGACCCGACATCATGCGGATTCCCGCGAAAATCAGACCGCCGAAACAGATAACGGCGCCAGCATAAATCGCGAAAGTTTTGAACGTGCCCATTAAAGTTTGAGCGCCAGAGAAGTCCATCGTTCCCTGGGCGTGAGCAACACCTGCGAAGGCAAACGCAACAAGCGTTGGCCCCATCACACGCGCTGCGTGGAGTAGTGTTCGTTGAAGATTGTGTGTTCGGAAGCATGAACGAAGTGGCATTGGCATTCTCCTGATGGCGTATTCGCGTCGCCATGAGTGAAAACCTAAAGCCGCTTCACGGCCTCGTCCAACAGTTCCTATCTATTTCGCTACACATTTTGCCTATGGCTCTCATTGCGGCGTCAGCCGAGCAGCTCTAGTTGTTCCGGATGCCGCGTCTTCGACGGGCGCTTGCTTCTCCTCGAATCCGACCAGGTTTGTTGAAAGAATCGCTCGACGAATGGGAGCGCAACATGATCCATGTGGCTCGCATGAACAAAGGCGGTATCTGCTGTCCAATTGACACCCGCGATCGGTCGCGTGATTAAGCCAGGATCAAGAGGCGTTAGCTGGTCGATTAGGGCAAGACCGTATCGCTCTTTCACCATCCATTGAATCTCTGAGGCAGTGCGGGCTGCGCAGGCTAAATGAATCGGGATGCCTACTTCTGTGAACATCTCTACGAGCCGTGTATGTGCCGAAGGATGCAGTTCTGGATCACGGAATATTGTGATGCGTTGTGCGACTTCGTGAATGTCGAGTTGCGCGCGATCAGCAAGTATGTCATCGGACCGCATACAAACCACTAAGGGAGATTGCGCGATCTGCTGAACGTTGTAGAGAGTCGCATCGACTGGCAGCGGCAGAATCGCACAGTCGAGCGTTCGGGCATCGAGTCGTTGCAAGCACAGTAGAGGATCGCCGCTCCACAGTTGAATCGCGCAACCGGGGAACATCCCTTCATAGTTTTCTCGAAATCGTTCAAGCAGCTTCGCATTGATGAAAGAGGAGAAGCCGAGGCGCAGAGGTGGCACCTCGTTACGTTGGACAGCAAGAGCCATTGCCAGAGTTTGGTCCCACTCATTCAGAGTTGTCTCTGCGTAGGTAGCAACGATGCGGCCGGCCGGAGTCAGCTTAAGACCATTCTGCAACCGGACGAAGAGCAGAAGCTCGATGGTGTCTTCGAATTTTCCGATTTGATAACTAAGTGATGACTGTGCGACGAAGACTTGCTCGGCAGCGCGGGTGAAGTTCAGCGTCTCAGCGGCCGCCTTGATGTATCGGAGAAGACGAAATGTGAGGGAATCTGACATCGGCCTTGATACTCCACTTGGCTTTCGTCGATCCCACAGGCCCAAGCATCGCCTGTGGAAAAACCTGCGCTAAAACCTATTCTTGGCAACAAATCAAAAATGTCAATTAGGCTCTCCTCGGAGACTGGACTCCTCAAGGTAACCATCTACATATCGTCCTGTGCCGTAGACATAGACAAAAACTGTGGCGAAATCGAAAAGAAGTATTGGACTGAAGTTCGCGGAGACTTCACGCTCGAAGCTGATCGACAACGCGAGGTGCCGCATGGGAAATACGTCAGAGTTCGTTCCGTCCTTCGATCGTCACCCCAGCAACTTCGACAACCGCCGGCGTTTGCGTGGATGAAGAAATCCGAATGCGGTCTCAAGCAACGGATTGGAGGCACAATGCTCTACCAAAAGACGACTGAGTTGGTGTCAAATGGAGTCATTGGAAGGCGGCTCCTGAACGTCAAGGAGGCAGCCCAATACCTGGGCCTTGAAGTAGACACGGTCTACAGAAAGTCTCGGTTGCGGGAGGTCCCTTGCGTCAAGGTCGGTCGTGCGTTGCGGTTCGATATGCGGGCGTTAGAACGCTACATCGAGCAACACACAATCGAAACCATTGACTAAAGGAGAAGCAAATATGTCTGTTCTGAAGAAGGAAAAGGGAGTTTATGAAGTTCGTTGGCGCGAAGGAGGTCGCCACAAGAGCGCAAAGGTTCACGGCTCAGACGAACTCGCGAAGAAGGTAGAGCGTAAGAAGCTCTCGCTGCGCGATGAGAACCGGCACCTCGATGTAAGAAAAGAGGTCAATTACAGCATGTCGGATTTGATTGATCGGTACTGGCTGCATTACGGTAGCAAGAAGGCTTCTGCGGATCGAGAGAAGAGCATCGTGGAGGGCATTCGGGCTGAGTTGGGTCGGATGTTCGTGCGGGAGGTGGACGGTGTTGACGTCCAGCGCTGGTACGAAAACCTCACGAGCAAGCGGGGCTTGGCGGAGAACACTGCCGTACGCCACTTCAACGTCATGCATCATCTGATGAAGAAGGCTTCGACCATCTGGTCCAAGGAGACTGGTCTTGAACGTAATCCAGCCGACATGGTTGAGGTAAGGCGTCCCGACGATTCGCGGGAACGCTTCCTCTCGAAGGAAGAACTCGAGAGACTAAAGGTGGCCCTGGACGAAAGGATGTTTCGGAAAGGAACCAAGGACCTCAATCAGACCAATCTACGGATGCGGCTGATTGTATTGATCGCTGTCTCCACCGGGATGCGCTCTTCCGAGGTTCATCGGCTCCGCTGGTCGGACGTGCTGTACCGCGAAGAGCTGATTGCAGTGAGAGCAAAGTTGAAAAAGGGTAAGGAACGTTACGTGCCCATGACGTCAGAGCTGGCTGAAGAGATTCGGCGTTACCCTGCGGTGATCGGTGAAGATCGCATCTTCCCGCCAACACGGGGTGAAAAGAGTGGAAGGCAAAGACTGGAAGGGAGCTTCGAGGATGTACTCACACGAGCCCAGATTCGAAACTTCTGGTTCCACGATCTGCGCCACACCTTTGCGTCCTGGTACATGATGAACGGTGGCGATCTCTACGAACTCGCCAAGCTTCTCGGTCATTCGAACATCAAGATGACAGAGCGTTACGCGAAGCTTGGACGTGCTCATATCACCAAGACCGGGACAACGGCCAAGGTGCTCTGGAGCATGATGGAGTCGAAGCCGGTAGAGCAGGGAGCAGTACAGGTAGGAAAGTTCGCGTAGCCGAGATGTACGCTATTTGTACGTCGGGCTAAAACACGAACTCTTTGGTTGCCGCTAAGTTCTTTAGAATGTGGTGGCCAGAGACGGGATCGAACCGCCGACGCCGGCCTTTTCAGGGCCGCGCTCTACCACTGAGCTATCTGGCCTCAGTGCATTTGGAAGGTTGCTCTTTCCGGCGCGAAAATGGTCTTTAGGCGGGAATCGAACGCTTGTGCAACAACCAGTGTCAGTATAGCAAGACGCGGCCGACCCACCAAACAGCCTCTCCCAATTTGAACGTTGATTCTCGCTTCCGATCTCATCGCGGCTGCCGCGAGCCCTGCGTTCGGTGTGTTCGAATCGAAGAATGGATGTCTCCGGCTCGCCGCGACCTGTTTCGACACTCAGAGCCGCCTTCGCCCTGCTTTTGTTGGGGCTTCTCGGCTCGATGGCGACTCTGCGCGCCGACCTGATGCCAAACCTGCTTCCCAACCTGCTGCCCGCTCTCGATCGGGAGTGCCTCGCACTGGGCCTGTTTTCGGCAATCGCCGGCCTCGCGTCCCTCTCACCGTCATCCCGAGCATCCGCCTTGCCGCGAGGCGGTTCGCTGCTCTCCGCCTTCCTTTTCGGTCTCGGCTTTTTCGTCCTTCCCACGGTGCTCAGTGAAGCCTCGGTGGGATGGATCTCCCCCATCACGCGCGCTGCGTTGTTCACTCTCACTCCTTTTTTCGCGCTGATCTTCGATCCGTATTTGAAGCAGGAGAGTGGGCGGCAAAACAGTCTCGCTCTGCCGGCTGCGATCCTCTCAGCCGCAGGAACGATGCTGGCGCTGCCTATCAGTGTTCCCGCCTCGCTGCCTGCGGTCCTCTCGTACGGCGCCATCGGTTTGGCCGCGGCCAGCATCGGGGCTGCGGCCTGCCTGGCTGTTTCCGCTTTCCCATTGCGCGACACGCATCAAGCGACGCCGGGGCTCGCCCCATTCGCCACAGTCGCCACGGCCACAGCGTGCTTCGGAGTCGGCGTCATTGCGTTCCTCCGCGAGCCCCATTCCTGGCATGTGGACGCGCTTTTCTCCAGCCTGGGCTGGGAAGCTGCCGTTGAGCTGCCTGCCTTGCTCCTGCTCTTCTGGTTGATTCGCCGCACTACCGCGCCTCGGATCGCGACGCGCTTCACCCTGACGCTGCTGTTCCCCATCGTGATTGGAGCGCCCCTGCTCGGCTCTCACCTGAGTTTTCGCGACTGGCTTGGGGTCGCCATGATGGCTACCGGCACAGGCTACCTGCTGTTTGCCCGCGAGCAGGAAGCGGAGGCTCCCGGCCTTTCCTTACGCTGAATGTCATTCGGCACGGCATGCCCATCCCGCCAACCCGGCAAGCTCGATTACACTGGGGTTCATTCCTGCAACGTGGTGAGGTTCCATGCTCGTTCGACGGCGTCTTTCCTTTCTCCTGCTGGCTTCAACAATTCTCGTTTCTGCGCGTCTAGGCCCGGCATGTCTTGCGCAAGGCACGTCCGCCGAGGGTTCCCACGAGCAGCGCGCGGCGCACGCCTTTGAAGCCGCACGCAAGCAGGGCCCGCTCGCGCTCCACGATTTTCTGGTCGAGATGCCGAAAGGCGCCGACCTGCACGTTCACCTGGCCGGAGCTGTCTACGCGGAGAGCTTTCTCCGCGCCGCCGGAGAGGATGGATTATGCGTGGACACGATAGCTCTGAAATTCGCCAAACCGGTCGACAAGGCTTGCGGCAAGGATCAAATCGCGGCAGCCGAGCTTATGGCCCACACGCAAAACAACAACCAGCAGCTGTACGACAAGCTCATCGATGCCTTCTCCATGCGCAGCTTTGTGCCGTATGCCGAATTCAGCGGCCACGACCAGTTTTTCTCCACCTTTGACCGCTTCAGCGGCACCGACAAAAAGCACACCGGTGAGTGGATCGACGAGATAGTGAATCGTGCCGCTGGCCAAAACGAACAGTACATCGAGATCATGGAGACGCCGCCATTCAGCCACGCCGCCGCCCTCGGATACAAGGCTGGCTGGGACAGCAACCTCGCCTCGCTCCGGCAGAAGCTGCTCGACGCCGGCATCGACGACGAAGTTGCCGCGGCCAAGGAGCACATCGAGTCCGCCATCGCCCTGCGCAGCAAGCTCGAAGCATGCTCTGCCGCATCGGACCTGATTGACCTGAAGGGATCTCCTGCCTGCCAGGTGAAGATCCGTTTCATTTACCAGATCCTGCGCAATAATCCGCCGGAGCAGGTGTTCGCCCAGACGCTGCTCGGCTTTGAAACCATCTCCAAGCTTCCCCAGTACTTCGTCGGCATCAACTTCGTCGAGCCTGAGGACGGACCCACCGGCATGCGCGACTACACCGAGCAGATGCACATGGTGGATTACCTGCACTCGGTCTACCCCAACGTGCACATCACGCTGCACGCGGGCGAACTTGCGCCCGGCCTTGTTCCGCCCGAAGGCCTGCGCTTCCATATTCGTCAGGCGGTCGAGATGGGCCACGCCGAGCGCATCGGCCACGGCGTCGATGTGATGTACGAAGACGACGCGGCGGGCCTGCTGAAAGAGATGGCCGCGAAGCACGTCATGGTCGAAATCAACCTAACCTCCAACGACGGCATCCTGGGCATCAAAGGCGCCGACCACCCGCTGCCCTTCTACCGCAAGGCCGGCGTGCCGGTTGCGCTTTCGACCGACGATGAAGGCGTTTCCCGCATCGACCTGACTCATGAATATGTTCGCGCCGCGATGGACTTCAACCTGACCTACGCCGACCTCAAGCAGATGGCGCGCACCGGCATGGAACACAACTTCCTGCCCGGCAAAAGCCTGTGGGCTGCGCCCGATGCGTTCACGGCCCCAACTTCCGAATGCCGCGGGCAACTGTTGGGAGGCGATAAACCCGCAGGTGGCTGCGCTGCCTTCCTGGCCGGCAGTGAAAAGGCTGCTGCACAGTGGGAGCAGGAGCGCCGCTTCCGCGTTTTTGAAGCGCAATGGTGATGGATTGCGGTTGGCGCGAGAATTGCCGAAGATTCTCCTGCCCGCGCGCTGCCATTTTCGCCACTCTGCGGTTCTCCGCAATCTTACTGTTGCTTGCCTGCCTGACCTTCGCTCTAAGAGCACAAACCTCGGTACCGGCACATGCGGATGCGAACTGTGCTTCCCGTTATCGTATTCAGCAACGATTAGTAGATGGCTTTACCTTCGAAACGTACAGCCGTGGCGAAGAATTTCCGGCCTGCCTGACAGTTCATCGAGACGGGAAGCTCATTTACAAGCGGCTGGAGGACGTCCGTTCTTTCTCGCTGGGGCAGCCGGCGCAGCCCCAGTACGGCATTCCGGCGGTCGTCAACGGGGCTGATCTGACCTCGCGCGGAAATTCCAACATGATCGTAACCTCCTACAGCGGGGGCGCTCACTGCTGCACCACTCTTTACCTGTTTGAACTGAACCCTCAGTTCAGATTGCTGACCACTGTCTACCTGGGCGATCGAGACCTGGCCCACTTCGCCAAAGATCCGGTCGACGGCAAGTTCTACTTGCATAGCGCCGACAACACCTTTGCCTACTGGCACACGTCTTTTGCCGAGTCACCCGCTCCCAGCGTCGTCCTGCGGTGGGTTGAAGATAATCCTGGTCATGGAAGCTTCCGGTTGGCTTTAGACAAGATGCAGGGCCATGAGCCTTCTGCCAAGGAATGGAAGAAGAATTTCGTTGAGCCGGCGCACCAGGCATTCGAACCTGGGGAAGCTTATGCTGATCCCCTTAGTGGCACTTATTCCGTTGGCCCCGGTCTTTGGTCGTCGATGCTGGACCTGATTTACTCCGAGCGTTCCCTGCTGGCCTGGAAACTGATCGATGAAGTGTGGCCAACATCCAAGTCAGGCAAAGACAAGTTTCTGTCCGATTTTTGTTCACAGCTTTCCAAGAGCCCTTATTGGCCAGAACTGCAGCCTACCCTCAAAGAACCACCTCAGGCCTGTCGCACCGCCTTGTCCAAGGCAAAGGGGTAGCCTTGTCGTCTCACGCAATACTTCCCTGCGACCAACGACCTTGCAGCCGACTCAATTAAGCTGGAGCCAGGATTCGCCCGGAGCCGTCGACCCATTGCGCATCATCCTCTCTACGATCGGCACCATGGGCGATACCAACCCCCTGGTCGCCATCGCGCTCGAATTAAGGCGGCGCGGCCATGATCCCGTCATTGCTGTCCCCGAAATCTACCGGCCGCGCATTGCTCCGCTGGGCCTTGAGTTCCACGCCGTGCGGCCAGACATTGACCCTAAAAACACTGCCCTCGCCGCCATGATCTACGACGTGCGAAAAGGGACCGAGCGCGGTCTGCGCGAGTTCCTGTTCCCCGTTCTCCGCCAGACCTACGAAGATCTGCTCGATGCCGCCACCAGTCCGACCCGCGCCGACCTGCTGCTGCTGGGGGAACTCAACTACGCCGGACCGCTCGTCGCGGAGACGACAGGCATCCCCTGGGCCAGTTTTCTGCTCGCCCCCCTCTCCTTCTTTTCCGCCTTCGATCCACCTGTACTGCCGATGTATCCGCGTTTGGCGCGCGCGGATCGCATGATTCCTGGCATGGGTCGCGCCATCCAGCGCCTCGCGCGTCTGGTCAGCCGCAAATGGCCACAACCCATTTACGACCTGCGAGCCGAACTCGGATTACCCCGCGGTACCAATCCCCTATTCGACGCCAAACACTCGCCCGACCTGGTCCTCGCCCTGTTCTCGGAGGTGCTCGGCAAACAGCAGCCTGACTGGCCGCCAAACACCTGCATCACCGGCTTCTGCTTTTACGACGCGGACGCAGGCAACGCCCAGCTGCCGCCTCACCTGGAAGCCTTCCTGAAGGCCGGGACCCCTCCCCTGGTCTTCACTCTTGGGTCGGCCGCGGTGATGGCCGCCGGCAAATTCTACGAATATGGGGCACGTGCCGCCCGGCGCCTCAACCAGCGGGCCGTGCTGCTAATCGGCCCTGACCAGCGGAATCGCCCGCGTCACGAACTGCCTGCCTCCATCTGCGTGGCCGAGTACGCTCCCTACTCTGCGCTCTTTCCACGCTGTTCGGTCGTCGTTCACCAGGGGGGAGTGGGCACCACCGCCCAGTGCCTGCGCGCCGGCAAACCCATGCTGATCATGCCTTACAGCCACGACCAGCCCGACAACGCGCGCCGTATGAGACGGCTTGGAGTCGCCACAACCCTGAGGAAAGACCAGTTCACCCCCAGCCGGGTGACAGCCAAGTTGTCGGTTCTGCTGCGAAGCCCGCGCTTTGCCCAGCACGCGGCAGCCATCTCTCGGCAGGTCCAAAGGGAAGACGGTGTAGGCTCAGCCTGCGACGCGCTCGAAGAATTGGCCGCGCGTAAAGCCATGCGGAAACTGGGCCATCCCGATCCACAAAAAGCACCCGAATCGATCCCGGGGCGCAACTCAAAATCCACCTTTAACCGTCTACCCTAGAGCCTGCCGGCAAGCTCCCTGCAGCGCTCGATCCGCCGACATTTTTCTTTCCCGCCGGCCTCAGGCCGATGGGAATCCTACTCACCCCTTTCGCATGAAAAGGAGCAAGACATGGCTCAAACCCGGGAACTTCTCCCTACCGGCGTTCGTTTTCGCAGGAATGCGTTGCTTGCCGCGGCCTCCGCGAACCTCGACTATCCCGCTACGCAAGTGGGTGTCGTCGGTAATATCACCGTCTCGTACGACGCCTCGCTCGGCCAGCCTGGCCTCGATCTCGCCAACCAACTTCTCGGCAGCGTGGCCGGTCCCTATCAGGATATGGAAACCTACTTCGGCATCAGCGGCGGCGCGGTCACGGTGTTGATCGCTCCCCTGAGCGGGAACAACGACGGATCGGGCGGCGCTTATCACTACGGATGCGATTTTGTTTCGGGGAACGTGCTTTACCTGGATGCGACCTTCGCGTCCACGGCCAACCCGCTCAACATGGAAGTCGGTCTCTATGTGGCGGAGCTGAGCGAGTGCTTCATGGGCGCGCAAAACCTCGGCTGGGGCTGCGGCTACAGCAATGGCGAAGGCCTGTCGCGGTACCTGGCGGAAATCGAAACACCAGCCGGAACATTGGACGGATTCGCCACCGGTCCCGCCTGGGCCCAGGCCGGCTTTCCTGACTGGGTCAGCACCACGGAGCAAACCGACCAGGACGATGTATCCACCGGCTGCTCCATCGTGTACATCTACTGGATGATTTCGCTGGGATACACCACACAGCAGATTACACAAGCCGCAGGCGCGACCCTGGCCGCCAACTACCAGACGCTGACCGGCAAAACCACCGCTTACGCCGATCTTCTGGCAGCGGTGCAGCCACTGACCGTGACGTCGGATAATCCGTTTGCCTGAATTGTTGGATTGGAAAGTGCAGTTGCTGCAGAGCAGCGAGAAAGGTAACACGCAGCAAGAAGGCGAGGAAAATCCTCGCCTTCTTGATTAGATCGGATTCTGCCAGAATCCCTCGGAGTCCTCAATCAATCCAATCGATGCCCGAAGGCAATCGACTAGAGAGGCTGAACGTCTGCTGCCTGCCAGCCCTTGGGACCCTTCACTACGTTGAACTGAACGGCCTGACCTTCTTGCAAGCTCTTGAAGCCGTTCGAGTTGATGGCGGAGTAGTGTACGAATACATCTTCGCCGTTCTGACGCGAGATGAAGCCGAAGCCCTTCGCGTCGTTAAACCATTTCACAGTACCTTGTTCCATTTTGAGTCGTATTTCCTAAACTTTGAATTGCGCTTGAGTGAAACGGAGCGACCACTGGCAGATCTTGCTTGGTTGGGCGAGTACTGCTCACGCCCGGTTCGGTTCTAACGCTACGTTGATGTTACCACTGTTCTGGAAAAGCGGTACAAAAATCGGCAAGTGATTCTTGCCGTTCGATTTTTGAGCCCGAATCGGGCAGTGTGTTAGTTTGGGAGTCCTGTGACCGCAACGCCTCCATCTGCACCTGAGCAAGCCGCCGGGCCGCTCGCTTTCGATCCTCTCGATACCCTTCTCAATGAACCCTCGGCCCGTCTCGCTCACTCCTTTTCTCACCTCCCTCCTGCTGCGTCGGCCTTCGACAATGCCAACTCGCGTGACGCCATGGCCGCCGTCCTGAACCAGGTAGCCGACCGCCTGGCCGACAATTATCCCTACTTTCACCCTCTCTACGCCGGCCAGATGCTGAAGCCGCCTCATCCCATCGCCCGCGCCGCCTACGCGCTGGCCATGACTGTCAATCCCAACAACCACGCCCGCGATGGCGGCCGCGCCTCGTCCCAAATGGAGATCGAAGCCGTCGCCCAGATCGCCGCCATGTTTGGCTGGAAAACACACCTCGGCCATCTCACCTCGGGCGGCACTTTCGCCAATCTCGAAGCCCTGTGGGTCGCCGGCCGGCTGGCTCCCGGCAAGCGCGTCCTCGCCTCCGATCAGGCCCATTACACACACAGCCGAATCTCGGCCGTCCTGCAGCTTCCCTTCTCTTCCGTCGCCTCCGATCAG
>CAILBQ010000013.1 GCA_903832475.1 uncultured Acidobacteriota bacterium
AACACTCTCACCGCAAAGGTATGCAGCCGAGCGAACTGGTAGTGACAAGAGATGACCCGGGCTTCGGTCTCCATCCAGGGATACATCCCCTCAGCAACAGATGGATATTTCACTGACTCAACTTCTATCATCGAAGTATCCGATTCATTGGTTTGCTCCCGTGATTGCACATTGCCTTAAGCGCCCCGGTCAGTGCTGCCATAATATGTGGCCGCATTCAAGTGGTAACGAAAGACCAGCCTTCTTTGGTACGACTCTGGCGGTAAGATCTCTTGCCTGGCAATCTGTATCCAACTTGGACGAACACGTGAGCATTCCAGCGGGCTTTTGGACCATATCGACATTACATCCGCCCAAACGAACTTGCTTGCACCCTGATTCGGTGTTTGCATACAACTCAACCTGAATATCCTCGGGTCTCAGTTTTCCTGGATATATCTCAATGGTGAGGAACGTACTTCCAGCAGATGACTGAGTGGTCAAATTGCCAAAGCGAACAGTTCCCCACTGTTCCTCGATGTTCTGCTGCCACGCTAGAAGTGTTCGACCCAACTGACTGTTGGATGCCGACCTGTTCTTGTAAGCCATCGCAGCAGGGATATAGTGGTTCTCGACATACTCGCGGATGGCGCGACCTGCCGAATACTCCGGTGTAAGTCGCGCCATGCTTTCACGAATGCGCCCTAGCCACCTCGAGGGTTGTGGCGTTGCAGCACCAAAGGTGGGAGACACGGCATAAAACTCGGGAACTACCTCCTGTTCAAGCAGGGAGTAAAGCGCTTCTGCCTCCGAAGCGTCCCAAGCATCCTCGTCGCTATGTTCCGCTCCATCACCGATTGCCCAACCGACTTCCGGAGAGTATGCTTCCGCCCACCATCCGTCCAGCTCCGAGAGATTCAGGCCCCCGTTGACCAGAATTTTCATGCCGCTGGTTCCACAAGCCTCCCAGGGCCTACGCGGCGTGTTGATCCAGACGTCCACTCCGCGAACCAACTCTTGTGCCACAAGCATGTCGTAGTCGCTTAAGAACACCACACGGCCCAACACCTCAGGACGCCTGATAAAGTCGCTCCATTGGCGGATCAGAGCCTGTCCTTGGCGATCTTGGGGATGAGCCTTTCCCGCGAGAATTAACTGGACGGGACGACGCGAATTCGTGAGAAGACGAATGAGCCGCTCTGGATCTCGCAATAGCAGATTGGGTCGCTTGTAAGTAGCGAATCTCCGCGCAAACCCGACGGTTAAGGCATTCTCATCAAAAATTATGCATCCTTCAGGCAGGCTTAAGCCTTGGGACGCGAGTTGCTGCGTATACCGTTCACGGGTGAAGGCGATTAGAGCTTTTCGTCCAGCATCACGCATTTTCAGCAACTGCTCATCTTTCAAGCTTCGGATGCTCTCCCCCTTGGGCCGGTCATCATGCCAGCGCTGTTGCCCACATGCCTCAGTCCAAAGTTCGTCGGAGGCGGCTGAGTCCCATGTCGGAACGTGGATTCCGTTCGTAACAGATCCGATCGGGACTTCGTCCTGTGGCCAACGCGGAAAGAGAGGCTGAAAGATGCGTCGGCTCACCTCGCCGTGAAGCTTGCTTACGCCGTTGATCCGGCCGCTTCCACGAAGTGCCAGGTATGCCATATTGAAAGCTTCGAGTTGATTAGCCGCATCTTCCCTTCCCGTCGCAAGCAGAGCTTCAAGGGAAATTGCTAAATCATGATTTGCATAGTGGCTCAGATATTTTCGAATCAGATTTGGATCGAAGCGATCAAACCCCGCTGCGACGGCGGTGTGCGTAGTAAAGATATTACCGGCTCTTGTTACGAACATCGCCAGCTCAAAACCGACATTGTTCGCCGTCATGTAAGACGCGGCTCGCTCTAGTACTGCGAAGGCTGCGTGGCCCTCGTTGAGATGGCAGACTTCTGGCTCAATTCCGAGCGCCTTTAGCAAGCGCCATCCGCCAATGCCTAAAATGATCTCCTGCTTTAGTCGCATTTCTGCATCCCCACCGTAGAGCTGGCTCGTTATACCTCGGTGTGCGGCGCTGTTTGCGAAATCATTGGCGTCGAGCAGGTAAAGCTTGTTCCGCCCTACTGAAACCTCCCAACAACGAACCCACACCATCGACCCTGGCATGCGGATGGAGAGTCGCAACCATTCTCCATTTGGATGTCGTAGAGGCCGAATTGGAAGTTGTCCTGGATCATTGACCGGATAAAGCGCTTGCTGATTTCCCTCGGAGTCAAAGTCCTGGCGAAAGTACCCCTGTCCGTACAAGAGACCTATACCCACCACCGGGATTCCAA
>CAILBQ010000014.1 GCA_903832475.1 uncultured Acidobacteriota bacterium
CGCTCGCAAAGCCGTGGTATTCGTCGGTGCCGGACTTGGTGGTCATCACAGTTTGAATCGAGCTAGCTCGGCCGTAATCCACGGTGTAGGTGTTCGTCTGCACGCTGATTTCAGAAACCGCGTCGACGTTGGGAGTCAGATTCAACACGCCAGGGCGGATGCTGCTGGTAACATCCAGGCCATCGACGATGTACTGATTGCCGTTCTGACCGCGGCCGTTGGCGCTGGCGTCGATATAGTTTTCTGGATTGAAGTTGGTTGAGCCGCCGGTTCCTTTGCCGGTAACGCCCGGAGTGAGTCCGATGAGGGCGGTGGGATTGCGGGCAGCGAGCGGGAGGCTCTGCAAGGCCTCAGTATCCAGAGTCTGCT
This sequence comes from uncultured Acidobacteriota bacterium, assembly GCA_903832475.1. GTDB lineage: Bacteria > Acidobacteriota > Terriglobia > Terriglobales > Acidobacteriaceae > Acidicapsa. The sequence goes on from CAILBQ010000014.1 coordinate 370, forward strand.
CGTTGCGGCTGTCCGATGTGTCGAGCACCGGAGCTTCGGAGGTGACGGTGACATTCGTTGAGACGGCGCCGACGGCCATGTTCAGCGGTACGTTGCGCGTTTCCGCTGTAGTCAGGGTCACGGCTACTTTGACCGAGGTGAATCCGGGCGCCTCGGCTGAAAGGGTGTAGGGACCTGGCGCCAAGCTGACAAAACGGTAGACGCCCGCACTATCAGAGACGGCCTGCTGCGTAACCTGCGTGTCCGTGTTGATAAGGGTGACGCGCGCATTGGGAACTGCCGCTTCGCTCGCGTCCTGCACGGTTCCTTGTATGCCGCCCGAAAACTGCGCGAAGCAGGCCGTTGAAACCATCAACAATAGCGCAGCGAAGATGCAACGAAAAAATTGTGAGCGGTCCTTCATTCTCCAGCCTCCAGAATCTTGGTCTGAGTTGTTCCTCTTCATGCCTTGCCTCGTCTGTCCTCGAGTCATTGTGTTGCCCTCCGGACGCTCGTACATGCAGGGTGTAATCGCTTTCATATGCGGAAAGAACAATAGCAATGATCGCAGCGAGAGTATTGACCCCGGTCAAAGGTATGCATGAGCCGTACAGGTACCATTGACCTAGTCCACATGGACTATTTTCAAGAGCTTTCTGAAGCCATGGCGCAAAGCGCGCGGTTGCCGTCTTGTTGGATTACGGACGCAGAGAGTACACTCCGGCCAGCAGACGAATGTTTCAATCAAAGAAAAAATCCAGCTTTCTTCGAAAGATTGTCTCCACCCCCATTTTCCTAATGGCGGCTTCTATCGGGCTGTTCTCCGGTTGCCCTACGCATTCTCCGATAGCGATTGCCGTCATCCCCAGGACCAGTGGAACGATGCTCTGGGAACCAGAACACGGCGGCGCTCAGACAACGGCATTGAGCCTGGGTGCGCGTATCTACTGGAATGCACCGACACGTGAGGACGACATCGAGGGCCAGATCGCGCTGGTGCAACGAATCAGCTCACAGAGCTATCAGGGGCTCATTCTTGCGCCTGATCAGTCCCGGGCGTTGATTACGCCGGTTCGCCGTGCGATGCAACGCGGCCTGTCTGTCGTGGTGGTGGGATCACCGCTGGCTATTCCAGCAGGGGACCGGCTGTCCTACATCCTGAACGATGACGAGGCTGGGGGACAGATCGCTGCGGAGCGCGTAGCTACTCTCCTGCATGGTGAGGGCTCCGTGGCAATCCTCGGCATCAACCCCGACATCACCGGCATATTGACGCGCGCACGAAGCCTGGAGACCTACCTTGCTGCGGCCTACCCACGCATACACGTTTTGAAGCGAGCGGGCTCTTTCAACGTGCCACACGAACAGCAAGTGGCCCAGGAAACGCTCAAGGCAAATCCAGGACTGGATGCGGTGGTGGCGATGACAGCCACGTCTACCCTGGGCGCCATCTCGGCATTGGGAGACCTGACGCGCAATCGCAGGCTCGCCATTGTCTCGTTTGACCCAGACTCCTTTGGCTTCGAAAATCCCAGCCTGGACTCGGTGGTGCTGGAGAATACCCAGAAGATGGGGTCAGAGGCAGTTCGACAGATAGTGGCGCGATCCCAGGGACATGCGGTGCCGTCCGTCACTCGGCTAGCTCCGATATTGGTGACAAGGGACAACGTCAACAGTGCCGAAGTACGGCAACTGACTTCGATGGATTGGAGGCCTGAACCTCTGCAGCGGGCATGGAGATTAGTGCAGTGAAGAGTATACGGGGGCGTAAATGGTTGATTGTCGCAGGAATTCTTTTGGTTCTTGTTGCATCAGGCTATGGTGTTTTGAAATACCTGAGCGACCCCACGCGCGGGCTGCCCTATGCGGACGCCTTTGCACAGGGCAAAGCCGAGGAGTGGAAGGCTTTCGGCGGAACTTGGGAACTGCGCGACGGGTCGATGCGCAACGATTCAGACGAGCGCGGGGCCAAGCTTCTCACAGGATCGAAGCATTGGACAAACTACTCCATCGAGGCAGACGTGATGCTGTTGGGAGAAAGCGGGAATGCTGGTCTTATCGTGCGCTCCAGCGACGAAGAAGAAGGGGTAGACGCGTACACAGGTTACTATGCCGGTCTGCGAAATCTTGATAACTCTCTGGTGCTGGGGCGCGCCGGTCATGGATGGATGGAAGTAACAAAGGCGGTGAGATTCGACGGAAGCCGGGTCGTACCAGAGCGCTGGTATCATCTCAAATTGCTTGCCTATGGCTGCCAGTTGGTTGCCATGGCTGAAGCTCCCATGCAAGCGGCTCGCACGGCGCTTTCCGTCAAGGATGTTGACTGCGTGCTTTCTGGTCGTGCAGGCCTGCGCTCTTATGCGGCTGGTGGCATATGGCGCAATGTTTCCATCCGGGAGGCGACAGAAGCCGATGCTGCGGCCATGCTCACCTCGCTCGCGGATCAAGGCCGATCCGTCGCTGAAGAGCAGATGAACGACTCCCTATCATTCAATGGGTTTCACGCGCCGCTGGCCAGTCCTCGGACAAAGGCGCTGCCATCCAGCCCGAACGCATTGCCCATCAGCAGCCTCAAACTCTTTCCGTTTGCTCAGCGGGAGCGTGCCACCATTCGCGGAGTGGTGACGATCACCGCACCAGCACTGTACGTCGAGGACTCAAGCGGGGGTGTGATGGTGCAGAAAACCTCTCGAGAACCGCTGCGAGTAGGGGATGAGGTTGAGGCTACCGGGGTGGTTGCTCCGGGGGACTTCAACGCCAGCCTGGAGGATGCCACGGTGCGAGTGTTGTGGGCCGGAACTCCCATTCCCGCGCTCTCGGTCACGGCGTCGCAAGCAGCAACCGGCGCATTCGATGCGGAATTCATCGAGGTGGAGGGCCGGCTGCGGGCTAAGACTGCCGGCGCGGACGACACACTGATCTTCGATCTCGACTCCGGACCGCAGTCGTTTCGAGCCGTGATGACAAGGGGAAGGGGCGATTCCTTATACAACCGTCTCAAGGAGGGTAGCCTTCTTCGCATCCAGGGGGTCTCGGTAGCCGAATCTCCGTCGACCCAGGAGATCACACCTTTCACCCTGCTGGTAAGGTCAACCGACGACTTCGTCGAACTCGCCGGACCGCCGTGGTGGAGCACCGGTCACTTAGTAGCGATCGCGATTGGCTTGCTGCTACTGGCACTGTTGGCAAACTTCTTGTATCACCGCGTCGATCATTGGCGTCTGCAGGCCATCGTCGAAGAACGCGAACACCTGGCATTTGAAATGCATGATACGCTTGCGCAAGGATTCGCCGGCATAGGCTTTCAGTTGGAGGCCATTCGGGCAGGCGTGCCGGAAGAACTCCTGCGCATGCACGAGCAACTCAACCTTGCGACCGACCTGGTGCGGCATAGTCATGCAGAGGCGCGACGTACCGTAGACATGCTGCGCCCGCAGCACCTGGAGTCGGAAGGTTTGCTGAACGCTTTGGCCTTCTGCGCACGAAGGCTAGTGGCCGGGGGCACGGTGGGTGTCACCGCAAAATCGACAGGAGAAATCCAGCCCATCCCGCTTCGGATGAGCGATAACCTTTACCGCATCGGTCAGGAAGCATTGGCAAATGCCGTCCGCCATGCGCACCCGAGCACCCTGTCCATCCTGCTCGAGCACCAGAAAACACAGGTGCGCTTAACGATTAGCGATGATGGAGCGGGATTTCTGATCGAAGCAGGACTCGGAGGATTTGGCCTGACCGGCATGCGCAAGCGCGCCGCGAGTATCGCCTCAGACATGCAGATCTTGAGCGCGCCTGGCAATGGCACGCAGGTTATCGTCACCGTCCCGCTTCCACCCCGAGTGACAATCGTTTCTTGGCCCCGACTCTTACTGACTGTCTTGAAGGAGCACCTGCATCATGCTACAGCTGCCGACGCACCCCATCCGCATCCTTATCGTCGATGATCACCCGGTCGTTCGCGCAGGCCTTACCAGCATGCTGGGAACACAGACCGAGTTGGAAGTTGTAGGCTACGCAGCCAGTGGTGAAGAGGCACTGGCAAAGCTGGAGCAGTCGGCACCGGATGTGATCCTGCTTGATCTGCGCATGCATGGCATGAGCGGAATCGAGACGCTCAGTGCGGCGAAAATCGCAGCCCCCGCGGCGCGGGTCATCATCCTCACCAGTTTTGAAACCGACGAAGACATCTATCGATCGGTGCGGGCAGGGGCGCAAGGCTATCTGTTGAAAGACACGAGCCTGAAAGAAATGGTCGAAGCAATTCGGACGGTTTATTCGGGAAAGCGATACATCCCCCGAGAGATTGCCATACGTCTGGCGGAAAGGATGATGCGGACGGATTTGACGCCGCGTGAGGTGGAAATTCTCAAGATGCTTTCCAAAGGCCCTACCAACAAGCAGATCGGTCATGCGCTCGGAATCAGTGAGAACACGGTAAAGAACCACGTCAACAGCATCATCGAGAAGCTGGAGGTCTCGGACAGGACTGAAGCGGCAACCATCGCCATCCAGAGGGGTCTGATATCGACGGATGACTAAGATGGAGGCCGTCTGCGCTCGAGCCAGCGAATTCCATAGTCGAGGTGGACTATAGACCGGCCGCCCTCGAGGAGTGACACTGAATCAGCGGTTCGATTTGCGTCATCGCTCGGCAAGAACATGTGGGCGATCTGTCGAGCGGCGCACTCCACCGGGAGATAACTCTTGTTCGATCGTCGCGAGTTCCTGCAGATCCTAGCCAGCACCGCAGCCGCTTCAGTGGTTGGCTCTGCGGAGACTTTCACCGGAGGACAGGCGCCCCATGCAAAGTCCGGCTACAAACCTTCAACCATACCCAATGAATACTCACTCTTCCTTGATGGCGAGGAAGAGTCTCTAAAGGCTGCACCTCAGGCTCACGACCTCAAGACCGGAAGACTGACGGCTACGGCAGCAGGCAGAACTACCACGCTTCGCGTCGGCGAGATTATCGATGGATGGCAGTTGCTTGCGATCAGCAACATGAATGGGGCAGACACCGCTGTGTTTGAAAAGCACGTCGCACACCGCGGGGCAATCGCATTTGTCACCGAGGAGCGAGGTACGATTGCCTACATCCCTAAGCAAATC
>CAILBQ010000015.1 GCA_903832475.1 uncultured Acidobacteriota bacterium
ATCGTCTCCATGAGCACGCCGCATCGTGGCCTCGAAGCCTACCGCCAGGCCCACATCGCAGAGGGCGATCCGAAGTGGTCAGAGAAATACATCACCGGCGACATGAACACGTCGCTGATCAAGACCGCGAACGGCCTCACGATTACGCTCAAACACGACACCTCCAATCCCCATCCCTACGACCGCATCAACACCATCGCCGGTACCAAGGGTGTCTTCGCCGATTATCCGCCGCGCATTTACTTTGACGGACAGGCCGGCGACGAAGCCTGGGCCACCATCGATGCCTTCAAAGAACACCAGCACCCGCTGTGGAAGCAGGAAGGCGAAATCGCCAAAAAACTCGGCGGCCATGGGGGCATGGACTACATCATGCTCTACCGGCTGATGCAGTGCCTGCGCGACGGCCTGGTCCCCGACATGGACGTCTACGACGCAGCCACCTGGTCGGCGCCCGGTCCGCTCAGCCGCGTCTCCATCGCCGGCGGTAGCGCTCCGATCAAGTTCCCCGACTTCACACGCGGACGCTGGCAACAGCGCAAAGCCTCGCAGATCGCCACGCAGTCCTAAGCCGCGGAGTGAAACGCATAGACGAACCAACTTGCCGCAGTGTAGCTTGGGAGGCGAACAAAGGAGAGCCATGGTTCGTCGGGAATTCATTCAGGCCGTCGTCTCCGTCCTCGTCGCGCCCAAATTGCTGTTCTCGCAGCAGCCGGCGAAAGCGCCGCTGCCGCCTCCCGCTCCGGTGCCGTGGACGCTGGGCCTCAATCCCCTGACCCCGCAGCCGGAGACCCAGGTCGCCGACGGCATCGCCGACGCCGATCCCCGCTTTTTCTCCGCTCTCCAGATGTCGACCTTGGTCCGGTTGAGCGATCTGCTGCAGCCTGCGCTCGACAACCGGCCGGGCGCGGTAGCCGCTGAAACTCCGCAGTTTCTCGACTTCCTCATCGGCGCATCTCCCGCCAACCGCCAGACGGTCTATACCGGCGGCCTGACCTGGCTCGAGTCCGAGAGCCAGAAGAAATATCGCAAATCCTTCGCCAAGCTCGTAGACACCGAAGCCGACGCCCTGATCCGGCCGTGGCTGCGCACCTGGATGAGCGACCATCCTCCCACCGAGCAGCACGCCAACTTCGTGAACATCGCGCATGAAGACATTCGCGTCGCGACCGAAAATTCAAGAGCCTGGGAAGAGTCGTTGTCAGAGGCCACGCAGAAATCGCGCAGAGCGCTGTACTGGTTTCCCATCGAGCCCGATTTGCATGGCGTCAGCGCGGCCGCGTCCCGCATCCCTCCTCACGTCGTCGCCGCACCCAAAGCGTCGCACGCCATCCCCTCCTATCCGCGCTAGCTTGTATCCCTGATTCTCAACACGGTTTCTCGAGACTGATGACCAACGAAATCTTCGATGCCCTGATAATCGGTTCCGGCCATGCCGGCGGAATGGCCGCCAAGATCCTTACCGAGAACGGCCTCCGCTGCCTGATGCTGAACGCCGGCCCGGTCGCCGACGTAGCGCGCGACGCGCAGCTGAAACCGACTCATGAGCTTCCTTACCGCGGATTCAAACCGCCTGGCCGCCTCGAGCACGTCTTCCAGGCCGATGAATTCAACGCCAACGTCTGGGTCGACGAGCAGGAAGTCCCCTACACCTTTCCCCCCGAAGATCCATATAACTGGGTGCGGGTGCGGCTCTTCGGCGGACGTTCACTCTTCTGGTCGCGACAGTCCTTTCGGTTGAGCGATTACGAGTTCAAAGCAAAGTCGCATGACGGCTTCGGCGAAGACTGGCCCATCAGCCACGCCGATCTGGCTCCCTACTACTCGCGCGTTGAAGAAATCTTCCAGGTCGAAGGCGCCATGGATGGGCCGCCGCAGATGCCTGACGGCAACTTCGTGCTCGACAAGGACCCATGGACGGAATCCATGCTGCGCTTCACGGCAGCGGGCAAGCCCTTCAACATGCCGGTCTGCAAGCAGCGCCGCGCCCTCGGCCGCGATGGCTTGGCCAGCTCGGTCAACCTGCTGCTTCCCGACGCTGAAAAGACGGGCAAGCTCACCTCCATCGCTAACGCCGTCGTGCGCGAGATCACCGTCGACAAGAACACAGGCCTGCCCGATGGCTGCCACTTCGTCGATCGCCTTTCTCATCGCGAAATGCATGTGAAGGCCAGGATCGTAGTGCTTGCCGCCGGCACCCTAGA
>CAILBQ010000016.1 GCA_903832475.1 uncultured Acidobacteriota bacterium
ATACGTGCGGAGGGCAATGTCAACCTGCATGATCGACGGCTCCTCAACTCGTCCAGCTTCGCGCGGGTTCGAGATAACTCGTACTATCTCCCTGGGTGATCACACGTGTACCTGTGCGCCGGAAAACGGCAAGCAGCAAGCCGGCACGAAGGCAGATAGATGCTGTAAGAGGTGGAAGCACCGATCGATTCAGACAAAGCCGTCGAGTTAGGCTCGGCATGGAGCTACTCACGACCTGAGCCCGCGAGCGACTCTTGATAATAGGCTTCCCATTGTTCAGCGCGCGAATTGATCGAGAAGTGAGCGATGATCCTTTCTCGTGCGGCGATGGCAGCGCGTTTGCGCAGCATTTTATGTTCATTCATGACCACGAGCATGGCTTGCATGAGGGCGGAGCTGTCGCCAGGGGGAACGAGCAGGCCTGTGTCTCCCATCAACTCCGAAACTCCGCCGACATGGGTCGCCACGACAGGCTTGCCCATGGACATGGCCTCCCCCACGACCAGCGGCATGCCTTCCCATGCCGAGGAAAGTACGAAGCCATCGGCGGCATCAAGAAGAGCAGGAATATCGCGGCGAAGGCCTAGCCACTGAGGGAGGTCCGCAGCTCGCAGCAGGTGAGGCTGACTGGCGAATAGCGTCGTAGGGTCACCTTCGCCGGCGATCCACAACTGGGTATCTGGCTGCGTTTGCTGCAGAGCCTGGAAGGCTTGCACGAGGTTGGGGTAATCCTTGGCTGGAGCGAGACGACCCGCTGCGAGCCAGACGAACGAACTAGCGGCCTTCATCTGGATCCGAGTAATTTTTCGTCGCTTTTGATCGGGGGCGAATTCGTCAGTGTCGATACCGTTGGTAATTACTACAATCTTGTTTTTGGAAACGGCTCGCAACCGCACAAAACGTTCCGCAGCGGCCGTACTAACCGCCGTGACGCGATCGACTAGCGGGGACGTCAGCGCGTAAGCCAGGATGCGATGCAAGCCGCCCTCGTGCATGTTGTGGATGGTATTGATGGTGGTGGGAGCGATGCCGTTGATACGCACACCGATCGATGCGATACGTGTAAACAGATTGGCGGGAAAGGTGTGGCTATGCAGTATCTCCGGACGATACAGATGTATGAAATTGCGCGCGAAGCGAATGCCGCGAACAACAGACAAAGGAGTCTTGGCAAGATTCAGACGCAAGACCGGAAGCTTGACTGGCCACTCTTCCTGAGCGTGTTTAAGCACAAGGAAGGCGACGGAATGTCCTTTGGCGGACATTCGTTCGGCGAGGGCGACGACTTGCTTTTCTGCCCCGCCAATGCCGAGCGAGGTCAGGACATAGAGAATGCGCACGGGAGTGTCATGCGCAGTCAGATCAGTTCCGGGTGACTGCGTAACTCACGATGATACTCTCGATGCGCTGCGGCGGCGGTGCCAGCAGTCACAAAGCGGCGACTCTGGAGACCGGGGCAGCTTGTTCAAAGCGACGGGCAATCAACGTATCCAAGGCGAAGAGGCCGGGACCGAGGATAAGAATAAGCAGCGCGGCAAACCAGAACGTGTAGGGATCGGCGATGTAAAACTTGCCAGGATCATTGAAGATGTGGCCAAAGGCTTCGCGGTCTGCGGTCCAGTAGGCCACAGTCATGTTGATGAAGAGGACAAAGGAGACGAGGCGGCTGCCGAGGCCGAGAGCGAAGAGGATGCCTCCAAGAAACTCCACCAGGGAGACGAAGATGGCAGTCAGATGAGGCTGAGGCAGGCCAAGCGATGCGAAGAAATCGGTCACTCCGGCGATGCGGTGTAACTTGCCCCAGCCGGTCTGTGCGAACTGGTAACCCCAGTAAAGGCGAATGGCAAGAAGGAGCGGGCTCTGCAGATAATTCAGGAGCGTGATCACGGAGCTATACAAACTCCCGATGCGGGTAGTGAGAGTATTGGTCGTCATTTTGGTCTTTCTTATTGCGAAGGTTTGCATATCCAGCCAAGTTCAGCCCAGTTGGTGAACCACTGCTGGACCAGGCGAACGCGGCTGGATGGGGTAAGTCGGGATTCGCTGAAGGCAGTGTCGAGAGCTTCAGCAAGTGTGGCGCCCGCTTGCAAGGAGACAAGCATGCGATGTTCAGGCTGGGCGAGGCGCTTGTAATAGATAGACAGGTCGGAGCGATGGATAGCCAGCCAGGTGGCACGCTTGCGGATTCGCATTCGCTGGACTGGATCGCTGTCGTCGTTGTCGGGCCGGGCGCCGGCTTCGGTCGATTCCCTTTTCTGCTGCTGATGCATGGCGAGGACGAGATCGTCGGCGGGGTAGTCAAGAGCGAGAAGCTGAACATGAGGTTGCAGCGTGAGGCGGGATTCGCCGTTGATGGCTGCGACTTCCTGCGCCGTCAGTGGCGGCATTTCAGCGTTGTCAAAGGCCTCAACACAAGCCCATTCGACGCGCACAACATCGAGAGCGAGGGCCAGGCGTGGACCGGCGTACGCGGGATGCTTCGATAGCCATGCATGCAGGCTGGAGCCGAGGTTACGCAGGGTGAAGGAACGGCTTGGATGTGCGCTGAGGTATGCATTGG
>CAILBQ010000017.1 GCA_903832475.1 uncultured Acidobacteriota bacterium
AGCAATAATGAGTAGGACTTTTTTCATAGCTTGGGTTGAACTGGAAGTCTCCGCTCACAGTGTACGCAAACGATTTGCCTGGGGTTCCCGGTGGACGATTTTTTCGGCTGCCGTCAAGCCGGCAAAGGCCTCTTAGCCAAGTCTGAAGCAGACTGACCCAAGGGGAGTGTGAAAAGGAAGCGAACTCATGGGAAAGCAGGGCCGGCGTGAAACCCAATGCGCGAAGGGCATTGAGCGGTGCGTAGTTGCGATGAACCAGGCGCAAAGTCATCTTCGAGGTGAATTCGTGACTTTTTTGACTGAAAATGGTCTAAGAATCACACCAAACTCCCCGTCTCCTTGCCCGGCCATCCGCGCAACCGTAGAATAGGGGCTTGCAGGAGTTGGCCAAACAATGAAGCAGTTTGCAGGGAAAAAGATTCGCAAGGCGTCCGTAGTTGCGGTGGGATTGGGTTTTCTGGCGTTTGCGCCGGGAGTAACAGCCTTTGGCAGTGGTCTGCCAGGATGGCAGGAGCCGTCAACCCCGCAGGCGGGTGCGGCACAGCCGGCCGCCGCCGGACAGTCAACCGCGCCAGCGGACGACAAGTCGACGCAGGATTCGCGCAAGAAGCTGGACAAGCCAGACGACGTCGACCCCTTGAAGCGGCCGCTTTCCGACAAGCAGCGATTTACCCGGCAGAAGGCGCTCAAGCAGGAGTTGTCGACCGCGTACAAGACCTGGCTGAACCAGGACGTGGCCTGGATCATCTCTGACGAAGAGACCAAAGCATTCAAGAGCCTGAGCAACGACGAAGAGCGCGACGCCTTCATCGAGCAGTTCTGGCTGCGCCGCAATCCTAATCCGGATTCCCCGGACAATGAATTTCGCGAAGAGCACTACCGTCGCATTGCCTACGCTAACGAACATTTCGCGGCAGGCAAGCCGGGCTGGAAGACGGATCGCGGACACATCTACATCTCCTTTGGCAAGCCGGATTCGATCGAGTCGCATCCGTCAGGTGGCACCTATGAGCGGCCCATGGACGAAGGCGGCGGCGAAACTTCGACGTTCCCCTTCGAAACCTGGCACTACCGGTACCTGGAGGGTGTAGGCGACAACATCGATCTGGAATTTGTGGATACCTGCCAATGCGGCGACTACCACTTCACCATTGATCGGTCGGAGAAGGATGCCCTGCTGCACGTTCCGGGCGGCGGCGAAACCATGTACGAGCAGATGGGCAAAGCCAAGAAGGCGGACCGCTTCAAAGGTGGCCTGGAAAGCCTGGGCACCGGGCCTGGAACAGCCGGACAGGAATCGAAGCAGTTTGACCGCATTGAGCTGGCGGCCAAGGTATTTGCTCCTCCGCCGGTGAAATTCAAGGATCTGGAGAGCTTCATTTCGAACCACTCGTTCATGAGCGGCCCGATTTTCCCGTTTGACGTGCGCACGGATTACGTCAAGGTGACGGAAGACACGGTGCTGGTGCCCATCACCCTGGATATTCGCGTCAAGGACGTCACGTTCATTACCAAGGACGGCGTATCCAAGGGCGTCGTGAATATCCTGGGCAAGGTTTCCACCATCACCCACAAGCCGGTCCAGACTTTCGAGGATACCGTCGAGATCACCGAGCCGTCGGAGCTGCTGCAGAAGGCGCAGGAGGGTCAGCGACTCTACTGGAAAGCTCTGCCGCTGCGTCCGGGCGCCTACCGCGTCGACATTGCCATCAAGGACGTCAACAATCCCGACCACGTGGGAATTTTTGCGCAGAGCATCAGTGTGCCGAAGTATGACGACGAGAAGCTGGCCACTTCCTCGCTGATCCTGGCCGACAAGATGGAGCGGGTCCCGAGCCAGACCATCGGCACCGGCAACTTTATTATTGGCAACACCTACATCCGTCCGCGGGTGAGCACGAACGCCGTAACGCCGGTGACGTTCAAGCGCGACCAGCATTTGAATTTCTGGATGCAGGTATACAACTTGGGCATTGACGATAAGACCAAGAGCAATTCCGCTACAGTGACTTACGAAATTCGCGACACAACGTCTGACAAGCTGTTGCTGGAGACGCATGAGGATTCGAAGAACCTGAGTGCTCACAGCGATCAGTTGACGATGGAGCGGAGCGTGGCGCTGGCGGGGCTGCAGCCGGGCAAATACCGGGTGACGATTCGGGTAAATGACGCAATTTCGAAACAAGAGATTGCGCAATCAGCCCCTTTTGTCGTGGAATAGAAATATTCCCCCGTTCAAAACGGTATGGCCGGGCTACGGATCCGGCTGACCGAGTGAATTGACCGGCACGTTTGCGGATTGAATTTTCAGGAGAAGCTCGACCAAAGCAGCATTATTGGTTTGGAATCGGGAGTTGCCAGGGCGCCCTTCGAACATTCGAATAAACGTGAATCGTATTTATCGACAAATCGGTTCGGCGCGGCGGGCGATGACGCAACATGGCGCAGGGGTATACATCATCCTGGCGTTGGGCGTGCTCTCTCTGGCGGAATCTTCAGCGTGGGCCAGGCCACCGGCGCCCGTGTCGGCTTCGGTCGGCGGGGTGGTTCGTGACTCGACTGGAACGCCCCAGATGGGCATCGCGGTCGAACTGCTGCAAGCCGATTTGACGCTGGTGGCGCGTGTTTTCACAGACAATCAAGGAACCTACCGCATCGCGACCATTCTGCCGGGGCAGTATGCGCTCAAGGCCATGGGATCGAACTTTATCCCGTCGCTGAAGCAGAACCTGCGGGTGCGCTCCAACACCATCGTCAACATGACGGTGACCAATCTCTATGATTTGATCCAGTGGGCTCCTGCGCCCCGCAAGCCTCGTCCTCAGGGAGAGGATGATTGGGCGTGGACGCTGCGTTCGGCCTCCAGCCGTCCTCTGCTGCGCTGGCAGGAAGACGGTTCGCCGATCATGGTGTGGGATGGCTCAGAGGAGACGTCCGCAGCGGAAACAAGGCGCAAGGGACGCGCAGGCCGGAAGATGCTGGTGGAAACTTCCGCGGGCAGCAAGGAATTTGGCTCGGGCGGTCAGCGTGTTTCGATGGCGCTGATGCAGGATACTTCGCCACGTCGCCGGGTGGCCATGAGTGCGGAAGGCGATCCGGAAGCCGCGGGCATGATGGACGCCATGCTGGGTTTCCGGCAGGAGATGGCGAATTCTGGCTTGGGTTCGAGCTCGGTGCAGTCCCTCGCGGCCGTGATGTCTGATCCGGAAGCGGGCTCGGGCGGCCATGACGGCCTGCAGACGGCTTCGCTGCGAACCTGGGAATCGCTCCAGGTGCTGAATAGCCTGGAGGCGGAAGCGGGATCGGATCAAGTGGTGGCGCGGCTGGGCGATGGTGGACACGGCTCGGTAGTCATGGCGGCGCTGCCCTTCGCGGCACTGACGTTACATCGCGGATCGAGCTCGCTGGAATATCGGGTGGCGACGGCGCGAACCGGCGGCTCTGGCATGGATGGCGGCAGCGACATCGCTCCCGGCAGATGGATGCCGATTCTCAGCGAGCGCGACGGATCGCTGGTGCTGGAGCACGGTCTTCACCAGGAACTGGGATGGTCGACCAGTGCGGCGGGCGCGGACATGCAACTGGTGATCTTCGGGGACAGCATCGAGAATCCCATGCTCGAAGGCTCAGGGCGGTTGACGGCAGGCGATGACGCAGGCCAGTGGATGCTGCTCGATCGGGCCAGCGGGCTCCTGCGTACGGCGGGTCCAAACTATGCGACAACCGGGATTCTGGCCACGGTAGAGAAGCAGCTCCCGGGCAACAATCGAGTTAAATTGAGCTACGCCAGCGGCGATGCGCTGGTCATGCACGCCACCAACCAGCCACAGGATGTTGCTGTGATTCTTCGTGGAGTAGGCGCACGTCGAGCCCAGATGTATTCGATTGCCCTGTCGGGAACGGCCGAGGCTACGGGAACGCGCTGGCGGGCGAGCTATCGCTGGCAGCCGGGAGATACCGTAACCCGGGTGGCTCCGTTTGCAGTGGATGCAAGCGAGCCATACTTGAACATCTATGTCAGACAGCCGGTATGGGTGAATCGGCGAGGGCCCGGTGGACTGGAAGCGCAGGTGGATCTGCGCAACCTGCTGGCGGAAGGATACCAGCCTTTCCTCACCAGCGACGGCTCGCACCTTTACTTTGCGCAGGCGCAACGCTGTGTGCAGGGTGGCCTGGCCTTTAACTTCTAATCCCCGCGTTGCGGGCGGCGCGGCCTTGCCGCAAAGGTGGCAGCGGGTTCTTCGACTTCGCCCCTGTTGCACACTCTCTAACGCCAAAGCTGAGAATCAACCCCTTCGACGCGAACTTAGCCAAAGCTGTGAAACTGTTGCCAGAAAATCGGCCACGGCAGTCGTGGTGGGCCGCAAATGAGGATCGTCGAGCGAACTGGATCGGTTTCAGGATTGGCAATGCCGAGGGAGTTCGTGACCTGGGCGGCGGCGCGGCAGTCAGGAAACCAGCCATCCGCGGTGGCGCGGGTCAATCCGACGACAATCAGGGTAGAAGGCTGAAAACCGGGATAGCCGCGGATCCAGCCGGAGTTGGTGCCGGTGATGAGGGGCGGCAGGTAGTAGGACGGGCCGTAAAGCTCGACGGCGCCCGCTTCTCCGTAATTGCCAACCAGGACTGCACTATTGGCTTGAGAGGAGGCGGGCAGGGAGTCGCGGACGGTGGCGATAGTCTGCACCAGCTCGGGCCAGCCGATTTCATCGCGCAGATCGATGCTGTGAGCGAGGGTAAAGGCGCGCAGCTTGCCGCTGGCAAATACAGGAACCACCTGAACGACGGCAAGCAGACCGTACAAGACGACAAGTGTGAAGAAACTTCCCACCGTGATGCGCTGACGCAGCGGGCGCAAGTCGCCAAGCCAGTTCTCAGCGACCACGGCCCCGACAGCCAGCAGCATGGGATAGGAAGGCGCAAGATAGTAGTCGCGGGCCCTCATCAGCATAAGCAGAACGAGCGGTGTGAGGTACATCCATACGAGGGGCCGGTAGGGACGGAAGCGGCTGGAGCGCAGGCAGGCGACCAGGCCCGCGATCCACAGAGGAGTGGCGAAGAAGTTGGCGCAGATCAGGAATTGCGCGAGGATGAAGTGCTTGTCCCGGCCCATCCCCAGATCTCGCAGATGGATGGAATGCATCCAGTGCAGGGAGATCAGGTGATGGCGCAGCTGCCACACAATATTGGGCGAGACGATAAGGAATGTGAGCGCGATGCCCATCCATAGCCATCGTGAACGTAGATAGATCCGCAACGGTGTGAACACCAGGGCGGCAACGATGCCGGCAACAAAGATGCCGATGGTGTACTTGGTCATCAGGCCCAGACCGAGTACGGCGCCGATGGCAATCCACCAGCGGGGGTTTTGCGATCGGATGAGCCGGATGATGAACCACGCGGTGAGGATCCACCAGAGGTAGTCGAACGACGAGTAAATCAATTCCGTGCCGTAGTGAATCGAGATGGGAGTTACCGCGATAGCGAGCGCAGCGGCTCCCTGGGCAAGTCGATGGCCGCCAAGGTCGCGTGCCATGCGTCCAGTGATGACAGTGGCAGCAAACTGGGCAAGGATGGCGAAGAGCCGGAATCCCAGCAGAGAGGCCCCGAAAACGGAAAAGGCAATGTGCGCGAGAAAGGGAGTCAGCGGCGGGTAGACGACATATCCCCAGGCAAGATGGCGTCCGTCGGAGAGGAACTGGAGTTCGTCGCGATGGAAGCCGTATCGGCTGTCCGTCAGCAGGTGGAGGATGGCGACGACGGCGGCAATGGCCATCGGGGCGAAAGACGCCGATGGCGTCAAGGGCGCCCGAACGGATTCAGCGTACGCATCGGAAATCTGAATGGGTCGAGCATCCTGCAGGCTCTGCGAGTTGGCGGCAGACATGGTCTTCCTCGGAAGGATTTGTTTGGGGGAAGAAGGATGTGCTCAAGACGGAAGTTACCATGAATGTGCTTCTTCCCGCGACGCGATTCGCAGGAATCTTGTTTGGCAGGCATCAAGAGGGCTTTGCTCGCGGCTCCGATCAGCCGAAGCTGAGAGCAATCTTCCACAACTCCGGCCAGGGCAGCCGCGGAGGTCCGCAAATGTAAATGTCGGGATGGAAGCGCGATTCCTCGTTGTCTTGATCTTTCGGATAGGGAATGGTGGCGGCAAATTTGCAGTTGGTGAACTGACTGTCGTGGTCATCGTCCCCCACGACGATGAGCGTGGTCGGCTGGGATGAGGGGTAGCTGCGCAGCCAGGCGGAGTTCGTGCCGCTGATCGGCGTTGGCAGACGGTACGCGGGCCCGAGGAATTCGAGCGAACCGTTTTCCCCATAGTTTCCGACGACGATGCCCAGATGCGCCTGTTGATCGGGAGTAAGCGTGTCGCGCACCGCGGCGACGGATTGCGCCAGCTGCTGCCAGCCAATTTCTTCGCGAAGGTCGCCATTCTTCAAAAGTGCGAAGTCACGCAGCGGGCCGGTCGAGGCCAGGGGCAGCACGACGGCGCAGATGTAGCAGGAGATCGCAGCAAAAGCGGTGAAGTAAATGGCCTCAATGGAGCGGCGGCCGAGAGTTGGGAGGCGGGTGAGCCAGCGCTCGGCCGCTACAGCGCCAACGGCGAACAGCATGGGGTAGGCGGCGGCCAGATAGTATCCGCGGGCGTGCTGAACGGCGAACAGGCCCAGCGGAATGAGGTAAATCCAGGCCAGCATGCGGTAGCGGGAGCTGCGCAGCGAAGAGATGAGGCCGGTAATCCAGAGCGGTGCAGCCACGAGGTTGGCGCAAACCAGGAACTGATCCTTGAAGAAGCCGTCGCCCCGGCCCTGGCGCACGTCGCGAGCGTGGATGTGCTGCAGAAACTGATACGAAATGAAGTGATGGCGAATCTGCCATAGGAAGTTGGGAAGAAAAATCAGGAGGGCCAGGGCAAATCCTGCCCAGAACCAGCGATTGAGAAAATAGCGGCGGGCGGGCGTGAGAAGCATGGCGCCCAGGATGCCGGCAATGAGAAAGAGCGTAGTGTATTTGGTTTCCAGTCCCATCCCGAGTGCGGCGCCGACTGCCAGCCACCAGCGCGGATTCTCCGACTTGAGCAGTCGAATGAGGGAGAAGAGAGCCAGCGTCCACCAGAGATAGTCGAATGTCGAATACTGAAATTCGGTGCCTTCGAAAAGAGGCAGCGGAGAGAACGCGACAGCCAGAGCGGTTGCGATCTGCGCGAGACGTCCGCCGCCTAGTTCGCGAGCCATCAGGCCGGAAAGGAAGATGGCAATGGTCTGAGCCAGAACGGAAAACAGCCGCAGCCCGACCAGGGAAAGCCCGAAGAGGCTGAGGCCAATGCGTTCAACGAACGCCGTGAACGGCGGGTAGGCCACAAATCCCCAGTCGAGGTGGCGGGCATCGGAAAGGAATTGCCATTCGTCGCGATGAAAGCCGTATCGGCCGTTGGTGAAAACATGCAGTAGAGCCACGAAAGCTGCGATGAGAAGGAGCAGTCCGGTATGACTGCGCTTGTCCGCGTCGAATGGCCGCGCGACAATTGGGCTGGTCGTCTTGCTGGGCGTGATCACGGCGAATCGAGCTCCTCGCAGGGAAAGCCGGTCGCTTGCGAGACGACGGCGGGTTCTGTTGATCTACGCGGAGAACGGGTGCCAGGTTCCGTATTTTGTAAAGGCCTTCAACCTAGAAGGAAGTTGGAATTATGGTAAACTTCTCTTGGTGGATGGGTGTTTGCTTTTGTCGTGCCTGATCCACCGAGATGACCTCCCCGGCCGTCTTCCAGCAAAAATGGACCTGTAGCTCAACTGGCAGAGCATTCGACTCTTAATCGACAGGTTGTGGGTTCGATTCCCACCGGGTCCACCATCTCTCCACGGATCAACCCCTCTGGTGAAAGAAAACCTTTGCGCCTACTGATGTGCGGCGTACTGTCACGACCGCGGATGAAGTTATTCCGAAGTCCGTGCTTCCAGGCGCGTAGCTTCCGGATCTTCACCGATCAGCTCCTCCGGGTCCAGGGTGCCTTCGATGGGAGGCTTCCCGTCGCCGGTTTCGTGCGGTTCGACGCGCCGTGGTCCGTTGATGAATCCGTAGATCCCGGCCAGAACGTTGACGATGAAACCCGCGCTGGCGGTAACAAGATTCAAGAGCAGCAGCGTTTTGACAGAGCCCAGATTGCCCTTGAGGATGAAGGCAATCTGAATGCCCACCGTGAGCACGATAGTCGCAATGTTGTTCCACCAGTAGATGTATTTCCGTGACGAGTGGATGACCCAGAGCACTCCGGCAAAGTAGCCCAGCGAGCTGGCAGCGATGACGTAGATGACTTCGCGGGTAAGGTTCTTGTACTGAGGACCGAGAACCCACAGAAAAAGCTGGGGGAAGGTGGCGCTGAAGGCGGTAATCCCGACACAGATGGAGGCCACGATGGTGAGTGCGGAAAAGTAGCTGCTCTTGAATTTCTCCGGCCGCAGCTTCGCGAAATAAGGTTCGACGAGCAGCGGATTCATCTGTCCGAAGAGTACGAAGATCTGGCCGAGCCTGCCCAGCGCACCGATACTGGCCACACCGGAAGTGCGTCCAAAATAGGTGATGAGCAAGAGCGAGATCTGTCCCTGCAGCGCGTAGAAAATTACGCTGGGGACATTGGGCATGGTGAGACGAAAAATTGCGCTGCGTTTGGCCGCGGAGGGATTGCCGGGCGTGCCCAATAATTGTTTCGATCGGCGGTAGTAGAACGTGCCCATGAAGACGATGCCGGAAACATTGATGAGAATCGCGGCGAAGCCGTTGAGCCAGTGGAGCGCGGCAAAAACAAGAAGAAGGGCAAGAGTGCCCAGGCTTGCCACCATCTGTCCCAGGTACCAGTTGGGACGATCGCGCAGAATGATCAGAACCGAGCTGTACGCGGCGCTCACCCGCACAAACCAGGTCGATACCAGCAAGATGGCGATCATCGCCGTTATCGTGCGCCAGCTCCAGTTGCGGTTGCGCACCAGGAACGGGAAAGCCACGATAAGGCCGACGCCCATGATGATGTAAAGCCGATGGGCAAGCTGGCGCAGCGAGGCAATGTAGTCGGCGATGAGTTGACGGTCGTGGATGCGATCGCCGATGAGGGGAACCACGCTGCCTGAAGCGCCGATGTCCATCAGGACGGCGAGAGAACCCTGAATCCCGAAGAGAACCACGAACATGGCGTAGTCGGCAGTGGGCAGCCAGCGAACACACAGCAGGCCGTAGGTCAGGTTCCCCGCCAGGGTGATTCCCTGCGAGGTAAAGAATCGCACCAGGGGGCGCAGCTTGGGGGCAGCGAACGAGACTAGGTGTTTCAACGGGCCCATGGTTTTGTTTTGCCGTCCTTGTCCAGGTGGGTTCGTTGCGTTCCATGTCAGGCGCGTTCTGAGAGGCACCCAGGAAATTTGACGAGATTTACAGTGGGGCAGTGGCGTTGACCAGACGCTATACGCGCCACTCACTGACAGCGGAAACCGCCTCGCTCAAGTGTACTATCGCGATGAAGTGAGCCCCTTCGCCAGCTGAGCCGACGATCCAAGGGCTTAAGGAAATGTTTCGTTTGTTCGAAAGATGGCACCCCTGAGTAAATTTGGGAGAACGGTGAACGTGGAAGGCAACGCAACCGATCCCCTCTGCATCCAAATCGCCGTGCCCTCAGTGTCTGCCGCTCAACCCCTCGTCATCGTCATCAATGACGATCAAAGCCTGTTGGAATCGCGCCGCAAGCTTCTCGAAGCCTGCGGAGCAAGCGTATCCACAGCCTGCGGGGAGTTGATGGCCATCCGCGAGGCGATTCTGCATCCCGTGGGTCTCGTCCTCATCGATGCAACCAATGTCGGACTGGAACATGGGGAGAAAATCTGTGAAATCGTTCGAAGCATCCGGCCGGACCAGTTGATCGGGCTTCTGGTGCAGCCGGAGTGTGGAATTCCAACCGACACAAGCGCCGACCGGGTCATTCATCGGACCGGTCCTCGTCGCATGCTCGTGGAAGCGAATGAGATGTTGAGTGGTCGCCTGAATGTCGACCTGTGGCAGAACGGGAATTCATGACGGCGATTCGGATTCTTGAAGTCGTGCAGGACGTGGAGCTTTCAAAGATAGCCCGGGATATTCTCGATGGCGATCGCATAGGGAACACGCGGGCACGGGCACACTTCTACGATGCGACGATAGGAAGCGGCAGCTCGACTTCTGTACTGGAACAAGAAGCGGCAATCGTGGCCGCCGACCTGATTTTGACAACGTCCCGAGATGTGGCAGCTGCGGCTGCATGGATAGGCGCATCCGGGGAGCCGCGCCAGTCGCTTCCTGCCGTCATCTTCACGACTGCCGAGGCGAAGGCGGCTTTGCTCAAAAAGGCGGAGTTTGCTGGCTGGGACGTGGTGTCGGTCGACGAAGCCAGCCGGCTTCCCTGGGCAGTGATGCGGGCCGCCGAGTTGAGCGAGGCGCGGCGACGGGAAATCAAGCTGCAGGAAGAGCTGAGCCAGGCCAAATCGCTGCTGCTCAAGAATCAAAAAAGTATTACGGTAGGGCGCCTCCTCGGGTCCATTGCCCACGAGATCAACAATCCGCTGGAGGCAGTGGCAAACCTTCTCTATCTGGCGCAAAGGCAATCGGTAGAGGAGCGCGACGCCAACGACTGCATTGCCATGGCGGAGAAAGAGCTGCAGCGCGTCGGTGATATCACGCGTCAGATGCTCAGCTTCCATCGCGAATCGAGAACGATGGAAGAGATCCTCGTCACCGGCGCGGTCGAGACGGGATTGGCGCTCTTTGAGACGCGCCTGCGTCATGCGGGAGTGGACGTGGAGCGGCAGTATCGCAGCGTGGGCTGTCTGACGGCATACGCGGGCGAGTTGCGGCAGGTCTTCTCCAATCTGTTTGCCAACTCGGTCGATGCGATGCCCAATGGTGGCCGGCTGATCGTGCGGGTGCAAGAGCGGCTGGGAGCCGTCCCCAAGCTTTGCATTACGGTTGCCGATACCGGCGTGGGCATGTCGCGCGCCGTCGCCAAGCAGGTAGGAGAGCTGTTTTTCACGACCAAAGGCGAGACCGGCACAGGACTCGGTATGTGGGTTACGCGCCAGTTGATCGAGAAACATGGCGGCAAGATGCGCGTTTCCAGTTCGAACGCGCCGGGACGGTCGGGCACGGTCTTCCGTATCGTCTTTACCGAACCCCATGCGCGCTTCAAAAGCGAACTGGAACTTGCCGCCGAAGAATCGATGTTGTTGACTCGTGGAACAACAACGGAGCCCGCAAAGACGCAGGCCGCTGACTTTGGCTCAGAGATGAAGCGGGCCTGAAGCCGCGGCAGAAGGGTCACATGGCCTGAACGCATTCGTGGGCGATTTGCATGCCCTCTTCGGAGTGGATCACCCAGGCCGCCAGGGAGGAAGATGGGTCGCTGATTCGTGCGTCGCCGCCCGTGATTTTCCCGTTGGCCACCGTATCCACGGCGAAGCCCCATCCCTGCAATCCTTCGAGAACGTTGTTCCGCACCTCCGGCGTGTTTTCGCCAATGCCGCCGCCGAAGACGACCACCTCCGCCTTGCCCAACACGGCCAGATACGCTCCCACCCACTGACGCACTTTGTAGGCGAAGATGTCGATCGCCTGTTTCGCCGCGGGCTCGCTGCGCTTGCGCAGGATGCGGGTGTCGAGCGTGATGCCGGAGACGCCCAGCAGGCCGGACTTCTTTTCCAGGATATTGAGTGCATCGGCTGCACTGAGCTTCTCCTCCTCCATGAGAAATGGCAGGATGGCAGGGTCGATGCTCCCAGACCGCGTGCCCATCATCAGGCCCTCCAGAGGCGTGAAGCCCATCGAAGTGTCGACGGACTTGCCGTTCTGGATGGCCGCAGCGGAAGATCCGCTCTCCAGATGCAGAGTCACCGCGGAAACTTCTCCGACCGGACGTTTGGCAAGCTGGGCGTAACGCTCCAGCATGTATCGATGCGAGATGCCGTGAAAGCCGAACTTGCGGATTCCGTGCTTGTCCGTGAGATCGCGGGGCAATGGATAGCGCCATGCGTATTCCGGGATGGTGTGGTGGAAAGCGGTGTCGAAAGCGACGGCAATGGGAATGCCGGGAGCATGCTTCTCTGCGCCTTCGGCGATGCGCAGCGAGTTGGCGTTGTGCAGCGGGGCTAATTTCTGCCGCCTCTCAATCTTGGCGCGGACCTGGTCGTCGTAACGTACGGCGCAGGTGAAGTCGTCGCCGCCATGCACGACGCGAATAGCGTTCAGCTCGATAGCGGGGGCAGAATTCTTGACGGCCGGATCGGCGAGTAACTGGTAGATCGCTTCGGTCGCCTGCACGAAATCTTTGCAGTCAATCTTCTTGCTCACGATTTGCTGCGGGCTCGATCCGGCGATTCGCGAGAGCTCGGCAGTCGTTTCCTTGCCGATGTTGTCGATGGCGCCCGTAAACAGCTTCTTGCCGTTGCCGGCGCAGGACTGGCCCTTCTGCGCGTCCACGATGTCGAACTTGAGCGAATTGCTGCCCGGGTTGAAAGCAAGAACAATCGGCATGGTTTATTCGCTGCTCGATTTGCGTTTCTTCGCTGCAGACTTGGCTTGTTTTGAAAGAGCCGCGTGAGAGGCGGTGTTCTTCGGCTCACGCTTGAGGGCGGCGCTGGTGGCCCGGCTGCGTTTGCTGGAGCTTTCTTTCGTTTTGGGCGACGACTTGCCAGTTGCCGAGTCGGCTTTCGCCTTCTTCTTGGTCGCGGCGCTTTGGCCTTTGCCGGGAGACTTGAGTGGGATGCCGGCGCGACGAGCCTCGCTGAGGCCGATGGCGATTGCCTGTTTGGGAGACCGCGCGCCGTGCTTGCCCTCGCGGACGTGCTCGATCTCTTCATGAACGAATTCGCCGGCGGCTGTCGAGGCGGATTTGCCTTCTTTCAGATCCTGCTTGGCTTTCCTGACTACCGATTCTTCTGGCATGGGGCCCTCCCGAGTGGGATCAACACTGGCAGTGGGATGCCTGTGGAATCAAAAGGTTGGCTGCCATTTTGCCGGTGCTTTGAAGGAAAAGCACGCAAAGACTGTCGGATGTCACAAACCAGCGGCGAGAATGCGTGGTAGTCTCCGCTTCTGGAGATCTGTTGGATGGAAGTGCTGACCAAAGCGAGTTTGGACCGAGTCGAGCGCACCCGGCTGCTGGTGAAAGGCGTGGTGCAGGGGGTCGGTTTTCGGCCCTACGTGTATAAGCTGGCGCGTCGCTTCGGGTTGAACGGATTTGTGCAGAACGGGCCCACCGGGGTAGTGATCGAGCTCGAAGGATCGACTGCACAGATCGAGGAGTTCCTGGCGGCATTTCACGCCGAGGCTCCGCCGCTTGTGAAGATCGGGAAAGTAGATCGCTCGGCGGTCCCTCTCACCGGGGGCGTCGGATTCGCCATTCATACCAGCGAGGCCGGCGACGCCGCGAATGCGGCCTTCACGCTAGTGCCTCCAGACATTTGCGTTTGCGATGAGTGCTTGGCGGAGACACGCGATCCGAACAACCGGCGCTTCGATTATCCCTTTACCAACTGCACCAACTGCGGGCCCCGATACAGCATCATTCGTGACATTCCCTACGACCGGCCGATGACGACCATGGCCGGGTTTGTTATGTGCGAGCACTGCCAGAGGGAATATGACGATCCGGAAGACCGGCGCTTTCATGCGCAGCCCAATGCCTGCCCGGCATGCGGTCCGTGCATCCGGCTGGTGGGACGCGACGGGATCGCCTGGAGCGCGACCGAGCCGCGCGAAATTCTGGAACGAGTCGCCCAACTGCTTCGCGCAGGCGGCATCGTGGCCTGGAAAGGGCTGGGCGGCTACCAGCTTGCCTGCGACGCACAGCAGGCCGGCGCGGTTGAGGAGTTGCGCAAGCGCAAACGGCGCAGCGACAAGGCCTTCGCCGTAATGGTGGCGGATGTTGAAGCGGCGGAGCGCATCTGCGATGTTTCAGAAGCAGAGCGGGCAGCACTGACCAGCCGCGAGCGGCCCATCGTGCTGCTCACGCGAAAAGCACACTCAGGGCTGGCAGAAGCCGTTTCGCCAGCCAATCCCCGAACTGGCGTCATGCTCCCCTGCACACCCATGCATGATCTGCTCTTTCGCGTGCTCAAGGATCGCTGGGGCAACGACGCTGCGCTGGTGATGACCAGCGGTAACGTCAGCGAAGAGCCCATCGTCATTGCAGAACAAGCCGCCGAGGCGCAGCTGGCAGGATTTGCCGATGTGTTTGTGCATCACGACCGGCCCATTCATACGCGCGTGGACGATTCGGTGGTGCGGGTCTATCAGGACAGGCCAATGCTGCTGCGGCGAGCGCGCGGCTATGCGCCCAGCCCCATCTGGCTGGGTTGCGGCGAGGCTGAAATCCTGGCCGCGGGAGCGCAGCAGAAGAGCGCCTTCTGCCTCACCAAGGCTGGCTTCGCGCTGCCCAGTCAGCACTTGGGCGACCTTGAGAATTACGAGACCCTCGAATTTTACGAAGAGACGCTGCAGCGCATGCGTAAGCTCTTCCATGTCACGCCCACGGTAGTCGCACACGACATGCATCCCGACTATCTCAGCACCAAGCTGGCGCGCAAGGTGGAAGGCGTAACGCACATTCCCGTGCAGCATCATCACGCCCACATAGCGGCCTGCATGGCCGAGCATGGACTCGAAGGCCGAGTCATCGGCATAGCCTGGGATGGAACGGGATACGGAACCGACGGGACCATCTGGGGTGGAGAATTCCTCGCCGCGGATTACGTTGGATTCGACCGCTACGCGCATTTGCGGACGGTCCCTCTGGCCGGCGGCGACACCGCCGTGCGAGAGCCCTGGCGCGTAGGCCGCAGCTATCTTCTGGATGCCTACGGCGGCCTCGAAGATCGTTCGGCGAATAGCGAATCGCATCGGGCCATTGAGCGCGGTGAGATCCATCGCGCGTCTCCCAATCGCGAGAAGGTGCGTCTCGTCGACACGCTGCTGCGGCGCCGCATCCACACGATAGAAACTTCCTCATGCGGCCGGCTTTTCGATGCCGTCGCCGCGTTGATCGGCCTGCGGCTGGAGGTCTCCTTCGAAGGCCAGGCAGCCATGGAACTCGAAGCGATCGCCATGAAGGCGAATCGTGTTGCAGAGCCCTATCCATTCGATTTCTCGCGATCAACAGCCTTGGTGCAGGCGCCAGGCCAGGTCGATTTGCGGGCCACCATTCGCGCGATTCTGCAGGACATCCAGATGGGCGTAACGAAAAGCAACATCGCCGCCCGTTTTCATGTCACGCTGGTGAATGTAGTCGTTGCCGTCTGCGAGCGCATGAGGACGGAACTGGATCTATCGCGGGTTTGCCTGGGAGGAGGATGTTTCCAGAACATGCTGCTCCTCGACGGATGCGTGACGGTTCTGCGCAGTGAAGGCTTTGAAGTTTTCTACCCGGTGGACGTGCCTGCCAATGATGGCGGCATTGCACTGGGCCAGGCGGCGATTGCAGCTGCGTTGATAGAACAGAAGAAAGTACATCAGGGAGCGTAACGCATGTGTCTGGCGATTCCGGGAAAAGTGACGAGCACCTACGAGCAGGCCGGTATGCGCATGGCCAAGGTGCAGTTTGGCGGCGTGATTCGCGAGGTTTGCCTGGAGTACGTCCCAGATACGCAGGTTGGCCAATACGTGCTGGTTCACGTAGGCTTTGCCATCAGCTGTATCGATGAAGAAGAAGCGCAGAGAACCTACGAAGCATTGGCCGAACTCGGCGAGCTGTCCGAGCTGGACATCCCCGAAGTGGATGAGAAGGGCGAGACCGCCATGCAGCTGATGACTCCGCGAGCCGGGCCGGGACGGGAGGGCTGAGTCGTGAAGTATCTCGACGAATATCGTGACGGAACCATTGCCGCCAAGCTGGCGGAAGAGATCAAGCGGGTGCAGACCAAACCGTGGGTGATCATGGAAGTCTGCGGTGGTCAGACGCATTCCATCGTCAAGAACGGCATCGACTACCTGCTGCCGGCGGGCGTGGAACTGGTGCACGGCCCGGGATGCCCCGTCTGCGTTACGCCGCTCGAAATGATCGACAAGGCGCACGCCATCGCACGCAGGCCGGAGGTTATCTTCTGCTCCTTCGGAGACATGCTGCGTGTGCCTGGATCGCATGGCGACCTGTTCAGCATCCAGTCGCTCGGCGGAGATGTCCGCGTGGTCTATTCACCGCTCGATTGCCTGAAGATTGCCCGGGCCAATCCGCACAAGCAGGTGGTGTTTTTCGCAATTGGATTTGAGACCACGGCCCCGGCCAACGCCATGCTCGCGTGGCGGGCAAAAGCCGACGGCGTTCAAAACATTTCACTGCTGGTTTCACATGTCCTGGTGCCGCCGGCGATGGAAGCGATCCTGTCTTCGCCGCGCAACCGGGTGCAGGGATTTCTGGGACCGGGCCATGTTTGCGCCGTAGTCGGCTATCGCGAGTATGAACCGCTAAGTGCGCATTTCAAGGTTCCCATCGTGATCTCAGGATTTGAGCCAGTCGACATTCTGGAAGGCGTATTGATGCTGGTTCGGCAACTGGAAGAAGGCCGCGGCGAGGTTGAGAATCAGTATTCGCGAGTGCTGTCGCGGGCAGGCAACGAGGCGGCGCAAGCCTTGGTGATGAAGGTATTCGAAGTTGGCGATCGCAAGTGGCGTGGCGTTGGGTTGATTCCGCAAAGCGGCTATCATCTGCGCGCAGACTTCGCCGCCTTCGATGCCGAGCGGCGCTTCGATGTGGAAGCGATTCAGACCGAGGAGCCTGCCATCTGTATCGCCGGCGAAATACTGCAGGGCATCAAGAAGCCGCATGATTGCCCGGCCTTTGGCACGGCCTGCGATCCGCAGCATCCACTGGGCGCGACCATGGTATCGGCCGAGGGAGCCTGCGCCGCGTACTACGCGTACGGGCGGCATCTCAAGCCGGAACTGGTTCATATCGGGCAAGGAGCGTAGGGTGGCAAAGTTGGACGACGAGGTTGAGGGTACGGCGATTGCAGTAGATGGATTCGGGCAATGTCCGCTGCCCATCTTTGAGCATCCGCAGATCGTGATGGGCCACGGCAGCGGCGGCAAGCTCTCGGCCGAGTTGATCGAAAAGGTGTTCTTGACCAGCTTTCGCAACCCCACGCTGGAAAGGATGGACGATCAGGCCATTCTGGAGATCGGCGGCACGCGGCTGGCCTTCACCACCGATGGCTTCGTTGTGACGCCAATCTTTTTTCCGGGCGGCGACATCGGCTCGCTGGC
>CAILBQ010000018.1 GCA_903832475.1 uncultured Acidobacteriota bacterium
CTTCGGAAGTCAGTGGGGCGGTGCTCTATGACGATGGTAGTCCAGCTGTCGGGATACGCATGCAACTACTGCGAAGGAAAAAAGACGGGGAAATGAGTGAAGTGAATTCCGAATTGATTAAGGGATTAAGCTCCTTTGGTTCAGACACGTTCACAGATGATCGCGGCCGCTATCGGCTGATCGGAACGCCGCCAGGGAAATACACCGTCAAGGCGACGCTGCCGGCATTGGAGATAGCGGTGGGCGGCCTGCTGGGAGGGAGCGGGTCTTCGGTTTCCGTTCGGGGAGATCAGAGCGCTCAGTTCAGCTTGTATCTGGGCGACAAGTTTCGTGCGAAATCTGCGCGAGTATTCCAAGTTGGGCGAGGAGAACAGATTGGCGGGCTGGACTTTACGATTCCGGTGAACGGTTTGCATACGGTTACAGGAACGCTGACCGCTGCGCACGACGGACACCTTTTGAACTTCGGCGAGGTTGAACTCTTGTTTGCGGACGAGAGGGAGCAGGCTCGCTCAACCCATGTGGAATTAGATGGTTCGTTCAGGTTTTCTTTTGTGGGGGAAGGGAAGTACATTCTCCGAGCAAGTGGGGCGGAAGACGGCGAAGTTGTTGAGTCGCCATCCGGGCCATTTGCCAGTGTTAAAGCTCATTCGATGAAGGCTTATGGGGAGGTGGAGATTCCGCTGATGGTGCAATCGGACGTGAGCGGGTTGGTGCTTTCTGCACCGGACGCAGCGGTGAATACGGCGGCGCAGCCGTGAGCGCTTTGAGAGCCGACAGAGGGAGAGACGCAGGTCTTCCATCTCCCTGCTCCGCTCAGGATGATCAAAATTCGGGGAGCGTCAGGCGGGACGAGGCTGCGGCTGGCGTTTGGGTGTATTCCGTGACTTCCACCAGGTAAGGATGGGCCGCAACAGCAGCAGGCCGGCAACCCACAGTGTGTCGACCAACGGCGTGGTGACGCCGGCTTTTACCTGCCACCAATAGTGAATAATCGCCAGGATGGCGGCGACGTAGACCAGCTTGTGCAGGCGCTGCCAGTTCTTCCCGCCCAGGCGCTTGATCGCTCCAGTCGTCGAGGTGAGGGCGAGCGGCACAAGCAAGAGCCAGGCCGCGACGCCGGCGGTGATGAATCGGCGTTTCAGCACATCCTGGATCATGACGTGAGTGTCGAAGGCGGCGTAGAGGCCGATGTACGCGAACAAGTGCACCGACGCGTAGAAGAAGGCGAACAAGCCGAGCAAGCGCCGGAACTTGATCATCCAGCTCAGCTTGGACCAGAGCATGCGCGCCGGCGTGATGGCCAGCGAGATGATCAGGATGCACATGGCAGACTTGCCCGATGAGAACGTGATCGTCTTGGTCGGATCGGGGCCAAGATTGTTCGTGATGGCGTCCGACACCAGGATCGCGATCGGCAAGAGGCAGGCGATCCAGGTGAGGACTTTGAGCGTGATGAGGATGGGTTTAGTCATAGATGAGCGGTGCTGGCGCGGCTAGCGGAGCTGGCGGAGTTAGCATGGGCATTTCCTAGCCCCGCTGACTCCGCTGACCGCGCTATCGCCGCTAGTAGTACTTCTTCAAGTTCATGCCATTGTAGAGGCTGGCGACCTGATCGCCGTAGCCGTTGAACATCAGGGTCTGCTTGCGGGGAGCGTAGAAGGGCAGGCCGATGCGGCGTTCGGTGGCTTGGCTCCAGCGGGGATGGTCGACGTTGGGGTTGACGTTGGAGTAGAAGCCGTATTCGTTGGGAGCTGCGTCGTTCCACGTGGTCGAGGGCTGCTTGTCGGTGAACTTGATCTGGACAATCGACTTGGCCGACTTGAATCCGTACTTCCAGGGAACGATGATGCGCACCGGCGCGCCGTCCTGGTTGGGAAGTACATCGCCATAGAGACCGACTGTGAGCAGGGTCAGCGGGTTCATGGCCTCGTCCATGCGCAGGCCTTCGGAGTAGGGCCAGTTGTAGCCGCCGGGCGCCCACTTCTCGACGTGTCGATCCCAGTAGCTGAGGAACTGGACGTATTTCGCGGAGGGCAGCGGGTCGCAGGTCTTGATGAGCTCAGAGAGCGAATAGCCAACCCACGGCACAACCATGCTCCAACCTTCGACGCAGCGGAAGCGGTAGGTGCGGTCTTCGAGAGGATGCAGCTTGAGGATGGTATCGATGTCGATGACCTTGGGTGCCTTGACCAGGCCGGAGATCTTCACGTTCCAGGGTCGGGTGGGCAGGCCGCCGGCGTTGGCGGAAGGATCGCTCTTGTCGGTGCCAAACTCGTAGAAGTTGTTGTAGTGGGTGATGTTTTGCAGGCTGGTGAGCTGCTCGCCGGTCGTGGTGAGGGGGCTGGGCACCGTCTGCAGCTTGGCATTGGCATGAACGGTGCGGCTAGGCGCGAGTATTTCCGAAAGGCGGTTGCCCGCTAGAGCCACGGCTCCCGAAGCGGCGGCAGCAGCGATGAAGGTGCGGCGGTTAAGCCACTTTTCTTTGGGAGTGATTTCGGAAGACGGAATGTTGGAGCCGGAAACTGGGTCGGGCTTGCGAATCAGCATGGGGAAAAACCTCAAAGACGGGGACTGGGGACGAGGAACATAGGAACGATTCCGAGGTCCGGTCACAGTTATTAGACTACGGCGCGTCTGTTCACGTTACAGGGAACGTATGGGCGGGGAAAAGGGATTTGGTGGAAGCGAAACAGGGGCTAGACTGGGGCGGTTCCACCGGCGAGGAGGCGGTAGAGTGTCGAGCGGCTGATGCCGAGCTGGCGGGCGGCGCGAAGCTTGTTACCGCGATATTTTTCGAGGACCAGCAGAATGTGACGATGGATGGCGGCGTCGAGAGAGAGATCGCGAGCGGCGTTCTCCGAGACGGCAGCTGAGGCCGGAGCATGTTGCAGAGGCAAGGAAACGGCTCTTTGCGTGAGGTTGAGGTCGGTGGGGCGCAGGCTGCCGGAAGAAGAGGAGAGTATGGCGGATTCGAGAACCGAGGCTAATTCCCGAACATTGCCAGGCCAAGCGTGCTGCAGCAGGCGTGGCAGGGAGCCGGGAGCAAGGAGGGCGTTTGGCTGCTGATAGCGGCGGCAGATGCGATCGATGAGGGCGTGCGTGATCGGCGGAATGTCTTCGCGATGTTCGCGGAGGGGAGGCAGCGTGAACTGGACGGCGGAAAGGCGGAAAGCGAGATCGGGCAGAAATTGACTGTGGCTGGCGAGTTGGCGGAGGGAGGCATGCGAGGAGGCGATCAGGCGAAAGTGAGCAGAGCTGTCGCTCTGCAGCATCTTGAGGAAGCTGAGCAGCAGGCCCTGGCCGGTGGGAGCGAGCAAATCGACGCGATCGAGGTAAAGCGTTCCCTGAAGCGATGAGGTTTCGCAGTCGGTGGACAGCCAGGCGCGCGCATCCGAACGGCAGAAGGGCAGGTCTGCAAGGTGGGATTGGCGGTGCATCGTCTGGGCGAAAAGATGCTTTCCGGTGCCCGGTTCTCCCTCAAGAAGCGCAACGTGGGTGCGGGAGGCGACCACGCGGGACTGGAGAAGCAGGCGGCGCAGCACGGAACTAATACAAACGAACGGTTCGGCGTGTCCGGCGTCCCGGCTTTCTTCCATGGACTGATTTTGCCTGTGATGGGCGGCAGCCTCGCGGACAGGAGCGGCCGAGCGCGACGCGGCTACGTCGGGAGGGGATTCGATCTGCGAACCGTTGAACATGACTGTCATCCGCTGCACTGTGAGCAGCCGCGCGCGCACCTTTTTGGGAAATGAATACGTATGCAGGACTTATCGGCGAATGGATGGAAAACTTGAAAAAGGCAGGGGAGCAGGAACTCAGAGCCAGGGGACCTCGGGCGAGGGAGGAGGTCGCGATATGGGAAACAAGTTGAGCCCCGCGGCTGGGCGGGGCTCAGGGAGCTCGATCGAGGTGGATGATCCAGGGTGCTGGGTTCAGCGGAAGCGCTTGGACGGTTCGTCAGAGGCAATCTCGCCGTCGCGGATATGCACCACGCGATGGGCGTATTCAGCAATGTCCGGCTCGTGGGTGACCAGGACGATGGTGTTTCCCTTGGCCTGGAGTTCGTCGAACAGGGCCATGATCTCGACGCCGGTCTTGGAATCGAGGTTGCCGGTGGGTTCGTCGGCCAGAATGATGGAGGGCCGATTGACCAGGGCGCGGGCGATGGCGACGCGCTGGCGCTGACCGCCGGAGAGCTCATTGGGCTTGTGATGCATGCGCGACTCGAGGTTCACGTTGCGCAGTGCTTCTTTGGCGCGCTCCAGGCGTTCTGCCGAGGGCGTACCGTTGTAAATCAGCGGCAATTCCACGTTATGCAAGGCGGAAGCGCGGGCCAGCAGGTTGAAGGTCTGGAAGACGAAGCCGATTTCCTTGTTGCGAATGCGCGCCAGTTCATCGTCATCGAGCGCGCTGACCAACTGATTGTTCAGCCAGTATTCGCCTTTGGACGGCGAGTCGAGGCAGCCGATGAGATTCATGAAGGTAGACTTGCCCGAACCCGAGGGCCCCATGATGGCGACGTATTCGTTGTCTTTGATCTTCAGGGAGATGCCGCGCAGGGCGCTGACCTGTTGTTCGGAACCCATGTCGTAGGTCTTCCACAGGTTCTCGACGACGATCATGTCGCGCGTTGCGGACGTTCCGTTTGGTGCCGGATCGGTGCCTGGGGCGGTGCTGACGCTGTTTGCTGCCATCCTGATTCGTCCTGCCTTGGGCCGGAGGGCCGGTTCGATTCCTGTCTTCAAGTGGCTCTCCAGCGACAGATCCGGGGAGAGCGTGAGTGCGCGGCCTTGTCGGAGGCCTGGTTTCAGTCTATGCCCCTAGTTAGTGGAGGCATCAGCCGCCGCAGCGGGCTTGGTGTCATCCCGTTTGATGAGCGCTCCGCCCTTGAGGGTGCGGAGAGTCTTGAAGGGCCCCGTGATGATTTCCTGGCCTTCGGTGAGGCCGGTCAGGACTTCGATATCGGTGGCGCCGGTGATGCCGGTAGTGACGGGAACGAACATGGCGCGGGGCTTCTTGCCGGATTTCTCTTCCACGATGAAGACGCCCTGGATGGGAACGGGAGGCTTGGCGCCGGGAGCCGGGGCTGCCTCCGGGATGACTTTGCCCGTGGCATCAAGCTTTTCAGGCACGTGGTTGGTAAGAGCCTGGATGGGAATAGTGAGGACGTTGGGCTTGTGCGCGGTGGTGATCTTGGCGGTGGTGGAGAGACCGGGACGCAGGGCGTCGTCAGGCTGATCGAGGGTGACGACGACCTTGAAATCCTTGGCTTCTTCCGTACCGGTGGTCGATTGTGATGTCGCGATGCCGGTCGAGCGGAGAATGGCCTGATCGCCCACCAAAGTGACATGGCCCTTGAACGTGCGTCCGGGAAGGGCGTCGACGGTGACATCGGCCGGCTGCCCGATCTGGATGTTGACGATGTCGGTTTCGTCCACCTTGACTTCGGCGGTGATGACGCTCATGTCGGCCAGGGTCATGAGGGTAGATCCCTCAGCGTTCTGGATGCCGACGACCACCGTTTCACCCTCTCGGACGGGAAGATTGGTCACGATGCCGTTGAAGGGCGCAACGGAGACAGTCTTGTCCAGGGCGTCCTCATTGGAGCGAAGCACGGCCTGGTTGTTGGTCACTTTGGCGCGGGCCGACGCGGTCTGGGCCTTGGCCTGGGCCAGGGCGGCGTTGGACTGGGTCAGCGTGGCGACCGCCAGGTCATAGGCGGCCTGCTTGGCGTCGAAGTCTTGCTTGGAGATCAACTGCTGCTGATACAGAGACTTGGCGCGATCCCAGTCGAGCTTTTTCTGTTCCAGATCAGCTTTTGCGTGCTCGATATTGGCCGAGGCGGTGTTCTCCGCGGCAATGAAAGAGGAGACGTCGGTGGTGGCGGAAGCGATGGCCGCCTTTTGCGCATCCACGTTGGCTTCCGGCTGCACATTCTCGACCTTGGCCAGAATCTGGCCCTTGGTGACGTGTTCGCCTTCTTTGACCATCAGGTGCGTGATGCGGCCAAAGGACGTGGCGCCCACGTTGACGTAGGTCTTGGGCTTGATCTGTCCGGTACCGCTAACCACGGTGGCGAGGTCCTGGCGCACGACTTTGCCGGTGAGCACCTTGGTGTATCCAGACTGAGCCTTGAGCACCATAAAGGTGACGATGCCAGCAACGACGAGAACCGC
>CAILBQ010000019.1 GCA_903832475.1 uncultured Acidobacteriota bacterium
CTCGTCCTGCTCGCTTCGCATTCTGCGCTCACGCAACACTCGTCCCCCGATGCTACGCCTATAGCGGAATCCATCATGGCCCGCGCCGCGGCCAACCAGGATCGCGATGAAGCTGCCCGCAGCCACTACATCTACGTCCAGCACGCCCGCGTGGCGTCTCGCAAGGGCAAAACCGTGATGTGCGAAGAGCTGACCGATATCCGCATCAGTCCCACTTCCAAGGGCTCTCATCAACAACTTCTTAAGCTGGATGGCCGCGTCCTCGAGAAGCACAAATATCTCCCCTACAACACGCTGCTGCCCGACAAGGACAATCCCGATCCCGCCCCCGATGCCCATTATTCCATCACCATCGAGTCGGGAGAAGTGGATCGCAGCCTGGTCGAAGACATGCGCAACGATCTTACCAATGATAAGGGCGCAGATTCCAAAGACGGTATCGCCGCCGACCTATTTCCCTTGACGACGAAGAAACAAAGCGACTACGCCTTCCACCTTATCGGCCGCGAACGTCTGAACGATCGCGATGTCTTTCACATCGCATTCGGCCCCAAAGATCAGAAGGATTACGGCTGGAAGGGCGACGCCTACATCGACACAACCGCCTACGAGCCCGTCGTAGTCAGCACCACCATGAATCGCAAGCTGCCCTTCGCCGTGCGCACGCTCATGGGAACCAATCTACCCGGTCTCGGCTTTACCGTGGTCTACGCGCCGCAACCCGACGGCGTTTGGTTCCCCACCAGCTTCAGCACCGAGTTCAAAGTCCACGTCCTGTTTTTCTTCAACCGCGAAATCACCATTGACGCAAAAAATCGCGACTTTGAAAAAACCCACGTCACCGCAGAAATTCTCGGCGCCGATACAGAAGTTCACTGATTAGCTTGCGGAAGAACCTGGCATAGGACGCCTTTACTAGGGCGTGACGTCGCATCTCGCGGAAACACTCAATTTCAGAGACTTCTCTCGCAGATAGGAGTCAGGATCAGGGACGCAGCGAAGCAGCCGTCTCCGCATTGGCAATCAGCGCCACCACCACAATCCCCAGCAACAGCACGCCCTCTTCGACCCACGTGCTGCGATTGTGCAGCCTGTCAAAATCGGCCCGCGCCGGATTATCCCGCGCAACCGAGTTAATCACCCCGCCTGCCGCCACGCGGTCCCGCTCCATGGCTGGAATGATGCCGTACTGCGAATAAGCCGTAAGCGCCACCATCACCAGCACAAGCGCCATCGAGGCAAGCTGGCTGCGCGGCTTGAAAATACCCCACGCCGGGGCCAGCGCCAGCAACGCCAGCAGCACCACGCCCGAAACCAGCCCGATCCCATGCAGAATGCGCAGTAAAGCGCCAACAATCTGCCCCGCGGCATGAGCGCCCTCCGGATTGAAAGCTAAGTGGCCAAAAGTGACAGCCGCCACCACCGGAAAAAAGATCTCCGCACCCAGCCAGACAATCAGTGACAGCAGCAGCAGCGTCCGAATCAATGTCTTCATGAAACCAATCTCCTAGCCCGCGGCCGCGCTCAGGCTATGTCCGCGCTAGCGCTCGGCGTAGCACCTTCTCCAGCGCGCCTTTGACTTCTGCGTACTCGGCATCGGTTAGATGGCCCGCGATTTTTTCGCTTTCAATCGCGAAGAGCTCTTCCTTCAGCGCTTCGAGAAGCAACTGGCTCTTGCTTCGTGAACCCACAGGTGCAGGCGGGCCAGCGAACGCCGCACTGGAGATGGCTGGCGCCGCAACTGCAGCCGCACCCGCCGGCTTGCGCAGCAGAAACGCCGCCGCACCGGCAAGCACAAGCGCCAACGCGCCTAGAATCCAGTACTTGTACTTGCTCAGCGGGTCGGGCGTGTCAATGGGATTGCCCAAGCCTCCGCCCGGCTTCCCGCCCGGCCCATTGGCTGCGCTGCCACTGTCGTCAGCCGCTTGGCCGCCCATGGCTCCGCCTCCGCCAGTCTGCGGACCACCCTGCGTATCGCGCGGCAGAGCGCCCGTTCCCGAGATGGTGAACTCCACCTGCTGCCCCGGCTGAATGCCGCGCACCAGGTAAGTCTGCGCACTCACGTCATCCGGCACCGGCTGAAATGTCGCCGCACCCGAGGACTGGAACTTCATGCTCTTTGGCAGCATCACGGCCACGTTGTCCGCGCCCTGCATCTCCTTGGCAACAAACTTGTAGCTGCCCGTATAGGGCAGGTGATATGTCAACTGAAAACGAGTTCCGTTTTCGCCTTCGTTAGGCCGGATAGGAAAAGAAAACGCGTAGTGACCCTTGGGGCTTACCGGGTCGGGAGTCGCGGCCAGCGGCATGTTGCTGGGGCCGACCGTAGCAGCTCCTTCCAGCACCGCATCCGGTGGCAGCACCACTTCAAATGTATGTTCGCTCGACTCCGTCCGGGGCGGGGAAGAAGTATTCTTGACGAAATAGTTCTCCGTCACTTTGAGCTGGCCGTTCTCGGCTTCGACGCGCATTACGTCAGCCTCGGTCGAGACGCCGTCAACCTTGGTGGCCACGTCATACACGGTGATGTCCGCGGTGCCTGCGCCCGGCGGCATATTCTTGAAGTAGGCGCCTTTCTGGTGCTCCACCTTCACCAGGTAAGGCGCATCCGACGGCGTGTTCAGCGTGAATCTGCCGCTCCCATCCGTCTTGGTGCTGCTCAGCTCTTCCATGCCCGCCGAGAGACTCAGCAGCGTAACCGTGTCGCCCACTGAAGGCTTGTCGCTGGTCTTGTTGGTAACCGTGCCCTTGATCGTCCCGGCCATCGCGAGGGACGCTGTTGTCAATAATGCGGCCGCTGTCAAACGCAAAGAATACAAACTCAACCGTGTCAAAATAGCAATCCTCGTAATTCGTTTCAAACTCAATTTCAATCTAGCTTCTTGCGTTCTCCAGAGCCAGGTCCAGTGCCCGCAATTCATCCATTTCAAAGAGCACCGCGCTTGCTTCTTTTTCGAGAATGCCGCGCTGCACTGCATAGTCCTCGGCGGGATACTTGCCCGCCTGGAACTCAAAATTCAGATCGCGAAGGTTGGTGTAGATCTGTTCTTTCTGCTCTTCGAGAAAGTCGAGCCGCGTCTTTTGCCGCTGCACAGCCACATGCTTCTCCGGCCACAGGATGTAGAGAAAGAGAATGACAAACAGAACTGCTCCGAGAATGACTCCGGTATCATTCGACATCTATAGACCCTCCGTGCCGGTTTCCCGGCGGATCCGCTCACGCAATGCTTCTTCTTCCGGACTGGCCGGCGCAAGATTGGCGGCGGCAAGTTTTGGTTGATGCTTGGCCCAGTTCCGCACCAGCAAAATCGTTCCGATCAGCGCCAGCGCAGCCACGGCAAAGGGCATGATCCACGCCACCAAATCGAAGCCCTCCGTAGTCGGCGCCGCCAGTACCGTCGCACCGTAGCGCTGCACGAAACTTTGCAGGATCAGGCTGTCGTTGGTGCCCCCGGCAATGCCGTTGGTGAGCTCATCGCGCATGGTGCCGGAAACCGTGCATCCCACGTGATTGCATTCCAGCAGCACCTGTCCGCAGCCGCAGGTGCACATCATCTTGTGTCCCAGCGTGTTGAAGCGCTCAATTGGGTCCGTTGCGCCGATCGAGAAGCACACTACGGCCCCAACCAGCAAAGTCTGCAGAACACGCGACAGAGAAGAAGGAATTCGTAAGCCGAAGATACGCATCAGTCGCCGCTCCCCGTCACGCCCACCGCCGCAGGTCTACGCGGCAGCTTGCCCGCTCCCGCAGGAGCCGTCACCGTAGCCTTCGAAGGACTCATACTGGGGAACAAAGCAACCAGCGTTCCCGCCACCACCACCATCAACCCTACCCAGATCCAGCTCACCAGGGGGTTGAGAAAAACTTTGATGATGGGCAGGCCGGTCGACTGGTCGCGGCCTTCATAGACCACGTAAAGATCCCAGCGCCACATGGAGTCGTTCGCCACGATGGTCTGCGGCTGGCCATTGACCTGGTAGACACGCTTTTCCGGAGACATGGGCTGTTCGAGGATTTTCTTGCCATGCTCGTAGACATCGAGTTGCGAGAACTCCGTGTCATAGTTGGCGTTGGATTCCTGAGTGTTGCCGACGTTCACTAGCGTGTAAGGGCCAATCAGAATCTTGTCGCCAATTCCCATGGGCTTTTCAGCCGTCTGGTTGAAGGCATACCCGGAGAAACCGACAAAGATGATCACCACTCCCAGGTGAACCAGGAACCCGCCATAGCGCCGCGTATTGCGCGCCACCAGCAGGAACATCGACTCCAGGTAGTTTTTGCCCGTCTGGCGATGAATCACCTTGGTCCCGCCCACATATTGCATGATCAGCGCGGTGGCCACACCAGCGCCCAGCGCAACCGTCATCATGGAATAAAAAACGCCCTCATCAAATGCATCCTTGCGATGCACGACCAGGAACAACGCTGCGGCAATGACCGCCCAGATAGCCGGCTGCACAAGGTTGCGCCGATAGCTCTTGAACGACGATGCGCGCCACGCCAGTAGCGGCCCGACTCCCGTCAGTAGCAGCAGGAACACGC
>CAILBQ010000020.1 GCA_903832475.1 uncultured Acidobacteriota bacterium
ACTGGATGGACCAACAGCGCTGTCGGCTCGGCTGCCTACGTCATCATGCCGATCGCGGCCACTCCCGTCTTTTCCCCTGCCGCCGGCACGTATACCACGACGCAGACCGTCACCATCAGCGACGCTACGCCGGGCTCGACCATCTACTATACGACCAACGGCACCACGCCGACCGCGTCGTCCTCCATCTACACAACGCCCATTACGGTGAGTGCGAGTGAGACGCTGGAAGCGATTGCCGTAGCGGCCAACTACAGCAACAGCGCCGTCGCAACTGCCGCGTACACCATCAGCGCCGCGCCGCCGCTGGTCAATTTCCCCACCTCCTTCACCTCCACCGGTCTGAACTTGTACGGGGCCAAGATCGTTTCCGGCGCATTGCAGATGACCGACGGCGGAAGCGGGGAACAGCGCGCTGCATGGTACGCAACACCGGTCAACGTGCAAACATTCACCACCGATTTCACTTTCCAGGACACCGCAGCATCCGCCGACGGCATGACCTTCACCATTCAGAATGCAGCGGCGGGAGTCTGGGCTGTCGGAGGCAATGGCGCCGCTCTAGGCTACGGCGGAATCACCAACAGCGTTGCCGTCAAGTTTGATCTCTACAACAACGGCGGCGAAGGATCGGACTCTACCGGCTTTTACGTCAACGGAGCCTCTCCAACCGTTCCATCGGTCGACATGACCTCGTCGGGTGTAAACCTGCACAGTGGCGATATCATGCACGCTCACCTTACCTACGATGGCACGACTCTGACCCTTACCCTTACTGACACGGTGACCAGCGCCAGCTTCACCACATCAACGGCGATTAACATTCCCACCACGGTGGGCGCCAATTCGGCCTATGTTGGATTCACCGCAGGGACGGGCGGCTCCAGCGCAACGCAAAGCATCCTCAATTGGACCTTCTACTAAGTCAGAAGCAACTTCAGACCCAGGCTGCGCCTCCGCGAGTTATCTCTGCGGAGCGCAGCTTTGTTTAGAGGCAAAGCTTCGCTCCTCCCTGCAAAGTGCGAAGTGATCGCCATCCGGTATGCCAAAAGTTGTGCTTCTCTGCATTGCAAATCCCAGCAATTCTGGCCAATCTATGTGTCATCTGTTGACTCGAAGAGCCTGGTCACATGCCGTCGCATGGCAGACCATCCAAATTGATTGCAGAGACCAGGGTTCTGAGCAGTAACTTTATCATTGCTCAGACACAAGTCCACCTTCCTATGGAACACGGACAGTCTTGTCAACCCTCAACAGCGCAATTGTTCTGAAAAAGTGAATTTGGAACGTGACTAAAGTTTTGGCTAAGTCAAGCGGATGTCGTCATGTCCCACCAGAACTGACAGAGAGCTAAAGCCGTTATGCATCCAACAGGGAGGGCCTCTCTAACTGTCAACCGTTCGATAAGCGATACAATTAGGTCCTCCATAACAAATCATGTCTCCGCGGGATGGGACCCGGTTCGAGCTAAGCACGCGGCGGGAGTCGAAATGGTAAGAGTCGAAAACGTCTTGATAGTGGAAGACGACCGCATACTGCGTGAAGTGATGGTGGAAGGGCTTTCGCGGCGTGGCTTTCAGGTGCGAGAAGCCGCAGGAATTGCTGCCTCGCTGCGCGAAATACAGAATCTGACTCCCAGCGCGATCCTGGTTGATTATCAACTCCCTGACGGCACAGCCTTCGATTTGCTCGAGTCGTTGCGCATTCAAGAAATACGCATTCCGGTCATTGTTTTGACCGGTCATGCCAGTATCGACCTGGCAGTGAAAGCGGTGAAAAACGGAGCAGATCAATTCATTCCAAAACCCGCTGAACTGCCGGTACTCGAGGCAGTTCTCCACAAGGTCATCGAGAATCATAGAAATTCCCAGAAGGAAGCCGCGCATCGCATTGAGCGGGTTCGATACGATAAGGATCCCTTTCTGGGCGCAAACGAAGCCATGCACCAGTTGAAAAAATCTGCCTTGCGCGTCGCGGAAGTCCACAGCACGGTGCTTTTACAGGGAGAAACTGGTACCGGGAAGGGAGTGCTCGCGCGTTGGCTACACAAGACGGGACCGCGCTCTGACGAGTCGTTCATCGACCTCAATTGCGCGGGACTTTCCGGTGAGCTACTCGAGTCTGAATTGTTTGGTCATCAGAAAGGCGCCTTCACTGGAGCCGTCAACAACAAACTGGGATT
This sequence comes from uncultured Acidobacteriota bacterium, assembly GCA_903832475.1. GTDB lineage: Bacteria > Acidobacteriota > Terriglobia > Terriglobales > Acidobacteriaceae > Acidicapsa. Next base: position 2,183 of record CAILBQ010000020.1, read on the forward strand.
GCTCGAGGCGGCCAATCATGGAACCATCTTTCTTGATGAAATTGGCGACATGGAAGCAGTCATCCAGTCGAAAATCCTCAAGGTAGTTGAGGAGAAAAGATTTCACCGCTTGGGCGATGTTCTGGAACGTAGGGTGGATGTTCAAATCATTGCCGCAACTCATCGCGATCTAAAAGATCTTGTTGCCGAGAACAAGTTTCGTAGCGACCTTTATTTTCGCATCAGTGCAGTCAGGCTGCGCATTCCCCCGTTGCGAGAGCGACTCGACGATCTGCCTATTCTTACTGACCGGCTGCTTCAACAACTTGGAGGCGACATGCGCCACGGTCCTCTTAAGATCACAGACGAGGCTCGTGAGGCATTGCGGCACTACCCGTGGCCGGGAAACATCCGCGAGCTGCGCAACGTCCTGGAACGTGCAGCCCTCCTCTCGGAAGATGGGATCATCCGGGAGACGGGACTCGAATTTGAGACGCTGTCTCGAAAGAGCCAAAGCCAGGTGCCATTTTCAGGGCCTGAGACTCTCGCGGAGATTGAACGGCTTCACATCCATCGAATTCTCGATCTGGAAAAGGGAAACGTTCCACGAGCAGCCCAACGCCTTGGCATTCC
>CAILBQ010000021.1 GCA_903832475.1 uncultured Acidobacteriota bacterium
CGCCGCGGCATCGGACGCCACCGATCGCGGGGCTTCGCCGGCGCCGTCATGGATGCAGGATGCGCTTACAAGGGAATCACGGTAGCCTGCGGGCCTCCTGGGCTCGAGGGCGGAAAGAACCTGCTATATCGCAACAACGGCAATGGAACATTTACGGATGTGAGCGAGAAGGCGGGCATGTGGGGGACGATCGGGACGTATGCCTTGTCCGTCGCGGTCGGCGATATCGATAACGATGGCTGGCCGGATATCTATGTGGCCAACGATTCGACGGCGGCGACCTACTATCAGAATCAGAAAGACGGCACGTTCAAGGATGTGGCCATCGAGGCGGGGATTGCTTACTCGCCAGATGGAAAGCCGCAGGCGGGGATGGGCGTGGCGCTGGGAGACTTTAATCGTGATGGCCTGCTGGACATTGTGAAGACGAATTTCGCGGGTGATACGGATTCTTTGTATCTCAACTTAGGCGATGGGACGTTTGAGGACCACACCTACTTATCCGGCCTTGGAATTAATACGCGCTATCTGGGCTGGGGTGTGGGATTTCTGGATATGGACAACGACGGGTGGCTGGACATTTTGATCTCAAACGGGCATGTCTATCCGGAAGTGGATGGGACACAGATCGACGCTTCGTATGCCGAGCACAAGTACCTGTATCGCAACCTGCGCAATGGGCAGTTCGAAGAAGTGACCAAAGTCGGTGGGCCCGGGATCAATGATCCAGCAGCGGCGCGCGGCTGCGCGTTTGGCGATTACAACAACGACGGAGTGATCGATGTGGTGGTGAACTGCGTCAATAGCGGCTTGCAATTGTTGCGCTGCGATTTGACGAATGACACGACCAGGAACCGGAATTGGATCAAGGTGCGGACGGTGGGAACGAAGAGCAACCGGACGGGGATTGGCGCGCGGCTTATGGTGACGGCGCATGTCGACGGCAAGGCTGAAACCAAGCCGATGGTGCAGATCGACGAAGTGCGCTCGGGCGGCAGCTACTACTCGCAAAACGATCTGCGGGTGCACTTCGGGCTGGACCAAGCGAAGAAAGTGGATCAGTTGGAGATACGCTGGCCTTCAGGAGCGGTGGATATCCTCAAGGATCTGGATGTGAACAAGTTATACGTAGTCCAGGAGGGCGGGAAGATACTCAAGACAGATGGCTTTGGATCTGGCAAGAAGAAAGCTTGATCTTGGTCTCGCTCTGGCCGGCCCGTGGAAGCAGTGTCACCTGCCACGGCCACCCGAAATGACAAGCGGTGCGTTTTATTGAGTTTGCGCAAGAGAATTTTCCAAGTCTGTCGTCTTCCGGGAAGACTCATTCGTCTGGCAGCGCAGTACATCGAGGATTATGGCGTTGGCAGTCAGAGTTCGGATTTCGATTGGATTTGGCAACTGGCTTGTATTTACAGGAATTGTTCTTTGGGTGATGCTGGCCGGCTGGTCGGTTTCGAGAGCGCCAGTAGTGTCGGCGGAGTCGGCGGCGCAGCCGGCGAAGGTAAAAGGGGAGGCGACGGCTGACCTGGCGTGCGCCTCCTGCCATCGCGAGATCTACGAGAAGTACAGGAAGACGCCGATGGCCAATGCCAGCGGGCCTGCCGCAGAAGGATTTCTGGCGGCCAATTTTACGCATGCGGCATCGGGCGTCTCGTACCGTATTCAGGAGCAAAACGGTTCGGTGTATCTGCGATTTTTGCGAGCGCAGCAAGGCGCAGGCTCTGAAACCGCTCCTGTCCTGAGTGGAGAGCGTCAGCTGCGGTATTTTCTGGGATCGGGCAAGCGGGGACGCACGTATCTGTTCGAGGATCAGAGATATTGGTTTGAAATTCCGATTAACTGGTATGCCAAAAAGAAAATCTGGGACATGGCGCCGAATTACTTGAACGCCGCGCAGATGCCGCTGACGCTTCCGGTCGACCCGGGCTGCCTGCGGTGTCACGCTTCCGAGCCGCAACCATCGCTGCCAGAGGCGCGCAACCGGTATGGAGGCGAGCCTTTTCTGGAAGGCGGAATCACCTGCGTTGCGTGTCATGGAGACGCCGCGGCTCACTTGGCCAGCGGCGGCAAGGTTCCACTCATGAAAATCGACGCCATCGCGCCGGAACGGCGGGATTCGGTTTGCCTGAACTGCCATCTGGAAGGTGAAGATGCTGTGGTCCATCAGGGCAAGCGGCTGGTGGATTTCAAGCCTGGCGACAACATTTTTGACTACGCCAGCTTTTTCGTGCGGAGTCTGCGCAGCGGGGGTGGTGGGCGAGCGACCAGTCAGTGGGAGGCACTGCTGGAGAGCGGGTGCAAGCGGGGGGCGGGCAACAAGCTGACCTGTACAAGCTGCCATGACCCGCACGGTTCAACCGCTGCCATGACGAGGGAGGAGCGCGGCGCGTATTACCGGGCGCGTTGCCTGAGTTGTCATGACGCCGGGGCGACTCCTGGGAAAAGCGGGATGGAAGCTGGTTTTGCCGCAACGCATCACCCGGAAACTCCCGATTGCACGACATGCCACATGCCGCGGGCTGCTTCCAGCGATATTGCCCACGAACAGGTGACCGATCATCGCATTCCGCGAGTCGCCGGCTCAGACCCGGGCAAGCGAACGGCTGGGCGGAACGAAGAGCTGGTGGCCGTCTCAGCGTGGCGAGACGGATTGGCGCTTCACGAAGAAGCGAATGGCGGAATGGATGCCGCCGGCGCTCCAACCCGCGATCTTGGCTTGGCCTATGCCATGGAAGCAGCAAAAGGCGATCGCGGCGCAGTGCAGCCAGCGACGGAGCTCTTGAAGCAAGCGGAACGAGATCCAGAGGGCAGGCAAGATTACGAACTGCATGCACAATTAGGCTTCCTTGAACAACTGACCGGTCAGGACGAAGCCGCGGAGCGAGAGTACGGACTTGCCCTCGCTGCAAACGAGCATGATTCGTTTGCGGCCGGTAACCTGGCACTTCTTCTGACGAAGGAGCGAAGGTACGGCCAGGCGGTCGGGTTGTGGGAACGATCGTTCCAGGAGAATCCGGTCGAGATCAAAACGGGAATGAATCTGGCGACTGTGCAGTGCGGACTCGGCAAAAGGGAGGCCGCGTTGGCGACGCTGGACCGCATACTTCACTTTTCGCCGGATGAAAGACAGGCGCGGCGGATGTCGGACGAAATTCGGTCGAGCGTTAAGGCTTGTCCTGCGCGGTAAGCATGATCGAATTGGGAATCGGCTCACATTGGGGGGTGCGGCCTTTCCTCTCTGGAAATGTCATACCTGCTTTTTCCCCAGCATGGAGGCATCTCTCTTCCAATCTCGTCTGGGGAATGAATCGAGGGTCGCCTGAATCCGTGCGAAGCGTGAATTTTCCCGTGGAACGCCTCCAGGTGAGCTTCCGGTGAGCGAGTTTAGAGGGTGAAGTAAAGGCATTTACTCTCATTTTTCATGGCATTTGGAAATGATTTCGCAGGAGAATTTCTGTGAACAGGGAGAGCCGATGAACACTTTAAAAGGCCCTCCAAATGTATTAACAATTTCATGGGAAATGAGATTACATTGTTCCTCTGAAATGCATCGTGGAAGAGCTTTGTCGTGCGAGAAAAATATGAAAAGCCGGAAGCGTAGCTTTTAAAAAGTGGATAAAATTTTGTGCTAAGCAAGTCAATTCGTGAGATTTAGCGGTCAGGGAGGGAAGCAGCAATCGTTTACCGGTCTGGTTGGAAACGCTTCCATAATTTGACGATACTTATTGTTCCCAGTTCATCACTATTTCTGCTTAGGAAGAATTGACAGAGCACCCTTCTTTCAACTATCGTTCGGCGGTGCTCCGATGTGTCTTTTTTCTTAACCTCAGCCAGCGAAGTGGGGTGTGGCACGTCGGATTGCCATCTCGGATGATCGGTTGTTCGATCGGGATGGAGACAAGAGCGGGACTGCCAATGTGGCGGGACTCGCCGGGGTTGTTCGCTGGCCGGGAATTTCGCTGATCGTACTGTCGCGCAGGCACGAACCTGAGAGGGTTTTCGCCGCGATGCACTGACGAGTAGCGAACGTTCTTACCGGACGGCAGGACAAAAAGAGAAAGATCCTTCAACGGATGGAACATTTTCAGGAGACCGCATGATTAAGAACTTGCGGGCAGCATACGGACTGGCACTCCTCGCCATCGTATGCCTGCTCATCAACGCACCGGCGCATGCCCAATCGGTTTACGGATCGGTTTTCGGCACAGTGACGGACAAGACTGGGGCGGTAATACCAGGCGCCACGGTCACGGTGACGGACGAAGCCAAGGGCACCGTCGAAACCGCCACAACCAATGAATCGGGCGACTACAACGTTTCGCATCTTGTCCCCGACACCTACGACGTCAAAGTGGAAGCAAAAGGATTTGAGACGTTCCTGAGCAAGGGCGTCAGCATCCTGGCCGATACCGCTCCCCGCGTGGATGCGGCTTTGACCATTGGCGGAGCCGGTACCACGATCAGCGTGGATGCCGACACGGTACCACAGCTCAAAACGGATCGCGCCGATGTGGCGACGATCTTCGATTCGCAGCAGATCACCGATCTGCCCGTGGCAGGTCAGAATTTCACCAGCCTCCAACTGCTGCTTCCGGGCGCCCAGGTTCTGGGGTGGTCGCATGCCGCGGATGAAAACCCGCAAGCATCGCAGCAAATTCAGATCGACGGACAGGCCTTTGGCGGCGTCGGTTACGAGTTGGACGGCACTGACAACCAGGATCCGATTCTCGGCATTATTGTTGTCAATCCTTCACTTGACTCCATCACGGAAGCCAAGATCACCACGCAGAATTTCGACGCTGAGCTGGGCAAGGCAGTTTCGGCCATGCAGACTGTACAGACCAAGTCGGGTTCGAACAGTTTCCATGGCAGCGCGTATGACTTCCGCACCGGCAACGCCAATCTGGCCCGCAACCCGTTCAATCAAGCTCCTGGGTCCATTCCTCCGGGCCTGAAGAACAAGTTCGGCGGATCGATCGGTGGGCGCGTCATCAAGGACAAGTTCTTCTTCTTTGGTTCATATGAGGGGCAGCGTCAGAAGGTCGGCACTTCGTCCACTGACACCGTTCCGACAGCTTTGTTGACGGAAACCTGCCTGGGCAAGGAAACGGCAACCAATGGCACCGCCGGTTGCGACTTCAGCCAATATGCGGCCAAACTGAACGGCGGCAACGGTCGTATCTATGACAACATTCCAGGAACCGCCGCGTATGGCGGCCAGTTCCCTGGAAATGTCATTCCTCTGAGCCTGGTATCGAAGCAATTCCTGAGCGTACTCACTCTGCTTGAGCCCTACGTTCTGGACTCCGCCACTACGGTCCCAGTTTCAAACCTGACGCCGGGCGATCTCACCGGTCTGGACAACAACTTCCACGGTTCGGGTACAGGTCTGTTCAATAGCGACATGTGGGTGACGCGGTTGGACGACACCATCAGCCAGAAGATGAATGCGTTTGTCCGTTTCTCTCGCTGGACCAATGTCCTGAGCGGCAAGCAGGCCTTCGGCGCTGCGGGCGGCCCCGGATTCGGCATCGGTGGTTACGGCGGCAACTCTACCAGTGCGGATGACAGCACAGCAGCCGGTTTTGATTACGTGTTCAGCCCCAAACTAGTCACTGATCTTCGCCTTGGTTATCTGCGCTACAACATCATCGACCAGAAGAACGATCAGAGTACGCAGTTCGCCAACTCGATCGGCATTCCGGGAATCAATCTCGGGTCGGCATTCACCTCAGGTTCTCCGGGCTTTGTGGTTGCCACCTTGAACGGCGGCGGCCAGCAAGGGCTGTTTGGAGACGGGCTGAATGTAGCTCGTTGCAACTGCCCGCTGACAGAGCGCGAAGACCAGTACCAGATCGTCAACAACTGGACGCGGACGTTCGGCAATCACGCAGTCAAGGTCGGTGCGGATCTTCGCTATGGCCGCAACCTGCGCGTTCCCTCCGACACGGACCGAGCTGGTCAACTCACCTTCAACAACGGGCCGACCTCCAATGCTGGAGCGGATGGACTTGGCTTTGCCACATTCGCCCTGGGCGACGTTTCAAGCTTCGGACGTTATGTTTCGACATCGACCAACGCGAAAGAATTCCAGAAGAGAATCTTCTTCTACGCGCAGGACACCTGGCGCGCAACCAGCAAGCTGACACTGAACCTGGGCGTTCGCTGGGAAGGATACTTCCCGGAGTCGGTGAACGCGGCAGGGAACGGCGCTTTGATGGATCTGAGCACCGGATACCTGCACGTAGCCGGCATCGGCAGCGTCCCCAGCGACATGGGCTGGACGATGGAAGCGAAGAAGATGTTCGAACCGCGTCTCGGTGCGGCATACCAGATCGATCCCAAGACCGTCATTCGTGCGGGCTATGGACGCAGCTTTGACATCGGCGTCTTTGGCTCGATTTTCGGCCACGTAGTTACTCAGAACCTGCCGGTTCTGGCCAACCAGAGCATCAGCAACGCGCAAAACTCCACGACCGGTCAAGCCTTCTGTCTCGGCTCTCCAGCTGACAACCCGGGATGCGTGGTCGACAACGATGCCACGGGTCAACCTTCCGGCGGCGGTCCTGCTGCAGCGGTACCGGTTTCGGTTCCGTCGAACGGGCTGTTGCCGAATCCTGGCTATGCGGTCAGCACCAAGGCACGTCCTAATCCGCTTCGTTTCCCAACGCTCGATGCCTGGAATCTCAGCCTCCAGCGTTCGCTTACGCCGACCCTGGCGCTGACGGTTGCTTACGTCGGCAACAAGGGAACACACACGTTGAGCGATGGCGACGGCAACAACACCAACCCCAACGAACAGGCTTTGGTTCTTCCTGCCCAATACAGCATCACAGGTCAGACTTTGCACTGGGATCCTCGTGCTCCGAAGTATCCCGATGCGACTGGTGCGACGTCCAACGGAACCTATCTGCAGCGCTACTACGGCGGAAAGCTGGCGGCTTGCAGCGATCCAACCTACGCACAGCCGACGGATTCAAATATCCCAGGAGGCGTGCTTCCGGCGGGATCTTGCGGTTGGTCACAAGGTGTCCAGTACTACGGGGATAACCAGAACACCAACTTCAACGCTCTCCAGGTCACCTTGGCGCAGCAACAGTGGAAGGGGCTTTCGGCCACGGCGAATTATCAGTGGGCGAGCGCATTCGACTTCAACAGCACCTACGTAACGTGGAGCAAGAGCGCAGTTTATGGACGTGACTCCAACGTTCGTCAAAACTCGGCAACCGTTTACGGCAGCTATGATTTCCCCTTCGGCAAGGGGCGTCAGTTCGCTTCCTCTGTCAATCGGGCCACAAACCTGTTGATCGGTGGATATGAGCTTACGGGAACCATGAATCTGGCTACTGGCCTCCCATTCACTCTGGGCGCCAACTGCCAGTTCACCGACCCGGCTACTGGTAACCTGTATCCCGACCTTTCGGGGAGCGCACCTTGCTATCCAAATCAGCATGGATCTCTTCCGACGCACCTGTCGGGATTCCAGGGCAACGCTAGCGGAACGGGTACCTACACGTTCTTCCAGGCTCAAACCCCAGGCGCCGTGTTCTCGGACGCAGGTCTGGACAACATTGGCAACGGCGGACGCAACACGCATTGGGGACCGAACTTCTTCAACACCGATCTTTCTCTACAGAAGAGCTTCGATATCTGGGAGAAGGTACAGACGAAGTTCCGCTTCGACGCCTACAACGCCGTCAACCACATCAATCCAGGCAACCCCAATTCGAACGTTTTCTCGACGGGAACGATTACCGGTCTTGCACCTGGACCGGGACCTCGGCAGCTCGAGTTCTCGCTTCGCGTGCAGTTCTAGCAAAAGCCGTTTCTGCGGACTTGCTTGAAAGGCAAAGCAACATAACAGGTGGGGAGCTTCGGCTCCCCACTTTCTTTTTTGGGTAGGGACAGAGAATAAACTTGGATGATGAGGATGAAGGCAGTAATGAGCAGGACTGGTTGGGTAGCCTGGCTGCTGATGTTCCCGACTCTGGTGGCAGGGTCGATCGCGATCGCGCAGGAAGGCAAACCGGACGCGCAGGGAGCGGCATTGGAAGTCCCAACGCTGGCTTCGGCCACTGCGCTGGCCGCCAAGGGAAGATTAGAGCCGGCACTGGCGCAGCTTGATGAACTTGCCAAGAGGGATCCGGAAGAGGCGGGCGTGGAGCGGCTTCGCGGCGTGATTCTGTATCAGAAGGAATCGCTGACCGAGGCAGGCCAGGCATTCGCCAAGGCCGTTGCCCAGCAGCCGGACGATCGTGAATCGGTGCAGATGCTGGGTATTACGCTGTACCGGCTGGGACGACCGGAAGAGGCGATTCCGCTGCTGGAAAAGGGTCTGGGACTGGCCGGCTCCACATCGCAAACTCAAGATACGGGGCACCCCGCTTCCGTCAACGCCGATCCACGGTATGTGCTGGGACTTTGCTATACAGACGCCAAGCGCTATGACGACGCACGCAAGGCGTTTGCCGCGCAGTTTGGGTTTGATGCGGACTCGGCGGAAGCGTATCTGGTCACGGCGCGGTTGTTCTTGCGGCGGGAATTTGCCGAAGAAGCGCAGCGATTTGCGCAGAAGGCCCTGGAGCTAAGGCCTGGTCTGCCGCTGGCGCACCAACTCCTTGGTGAGGTGGCGCTGGCCAAGGCGGACCTGCCGTTGGCCGTCAAGGAATTGGAGGCGGAGGAGAAGTTGAATCCGCTGAACGGCGCGGTGTACGACCGTCTCGGAGACGCCTACGTGCGCAATGGGCAATACGAAGAGGCTCGCACTGCGTTGAACAAAGCTGTTCTGTTGGAACCGAATGCCACTGGGCCCTACATTTTGCTGGGATCGGCATTGATCAAACTCGGAGAGCCGATTCAGGCGCTGCATTACCTGCTACGCGCGGCGAAGATGGATCCAGGGAATTATGTTACCCATAACACGCTGGGTCAGGCCTACCGGGCGTTGGGACAGATGGCGGATGCCAATCGGGAGTACAAGCTTGCGGTTGAAATTCAGCACCGCAACGATCCCAAGCCGGCGGGTTCGCATTGAGGGCTAGAAGGTTCATGGAGCTCTCGCGTTCCCTCTTCCATTTCGAGAATGGGATGAGGTGCAGCCAGTTTTGTGGTTGTTTGAGATGGACCTTACTGCTGGTGCTGGGGCTTTTCGCGGGCGGGATGTGCGGACAAAGCCCGAGGGCAACCGCGGGCTCGGGCAAAGCCCTACAGCAGGCAGACGTGGCCTTCAAGGCCGGCTATGCGGCCATGCAGGCGGGGCGGTTGGAGGAAGCGCGTCGGGATTTCGCCGAAACCGTGCGTCTCGCTCCCATCGTTCCCGAGGCCCGTGTAGCGCTAGGAGCGATCCTGGTACAACTGGGGCGGCCGGACGAGGCTATCGTGCAGTTTGACGAGGCGCTGCGGCTGAAGCCGGGAGACGCTGCGACGGAGACCAACCTGGTTCTGGCTCAGGAAGCGCTGGCGCAGAAGTTGGCGGGAACGAAGGAACTCCCAGAAGCGGAGCGGCAGATGCGTGCCGCACTCGCCGGCCAGCTCGAGTTGGATCGCTCATCCGGCGCGGCCGGGAGTGTGCGCGCCGCAGCGCTTGAGGACGAGCTTGGCTCGGTGCTGGCTCAGGAAGAACGCTGGCCAGAAGCTGAGGCCGCGTTCCGCGAATCGTTGCGTCTGAATCCCGATAAGGGCGCGTCAGCGGGCCCGCACATGCACCTGGGTGTTGCGCTGCTTGAAGAGAAGCAAAATGAAGGTGCTTTGACGGAACTCGAGACTGCCGCTGAAGAGGCTCCGAAGAGCGCGCTGGCGCAATTTGAACTGGGCCGCGGGTTGAGCGCCTCAGGCCGCGACGAAGAAGCAATTGCATGCTATCGGCAAGCGGAGACGCTTGCCGCAGATGGAGCCAAGGGCGCAGTCATTCCTGGTCTGGCTCTGCAACTCGGCATGGCCGAGCAGCGGCTGGGCCGGCAGCAGGAATCCATTCCATATTTTCAGAAAGCGATCGAACAAGAACCGCACAATGCGACAGCGTTGACGAACATGGGACTGGCTCTGACGCAGACCGGAAAGGCCGCCGATGCTATGCCCTACTTCGAGCGTGCGCTTGCCGAGACTCCGAAGGATGCCGTGGTGCTCGAGGACGCGGGGGTGGCGGAACTGCAGCAGTCGCATTTCGAAGCATCGATTGCGCGATTTCAGGCAGCTCTGCTACTGGACTCAGGGAATCCTCAACTTCACTACGACTTGGGACTGGCCTACAAGCTCAAAGACCGGATAGACGATGCGATTCGCGAGCTGAAGGAGGCGGCAAGACTGGATGCGACGCTGCCCGATCCTCCCTATACTCTCGGCATTCTGTACATGCAGACGGGCAAGCTTGAAGATGCCGCAACCCAGTTGCGCGCCGCGCTGGCGGTGCGCCCGGACAATGGCGATGGCTGGGCGATCCTAGGAAGTACGCTCAAGCAGATTGGAAAGCTGGCTGAGGCTGAGGAGGCGCTGCGCAAGGCGATTCAATTACTGCCCAATCAGCCTGGACCCCACATAACGCTGGCTGGAGTGCTGGCTGAAGAAGCCAAGCGAGACGAAGCCACGGCAGAGAGAAAGGTCGCAGCAGAACTGAGCCGTACCGCGGTAAACCGGCAGCGAGCGACGTTCAGTACAAATGCCGGCAATCAGCAGCTGTTACGCGGCGACGTAGAAGGCGCTGTAGGTCGATACCTCGATGCGATTGCAGCAGATCCCAGTTATCTCGAAGCCCATGCGCAACTCGCCGTGGCTTATGAGCGGCAGGGGCGGTTGGAAGACGCCAAAGCGGAACGAAAAAAGGCGGAAGGGATGACGACCAGCAACTGAGGTCTGCCGATTTTGATAGGGTGACAGCGTTTTGGTAGATCAGCGCAACAGGCATCCGCGAGGATGCCTGTTGCATAAGTAGCAGGTTCAACGATTAAGACGCGCTGGAAAGGGCCGCACCCAATTCCTTGATGTGCGTTGCGGTTGCGGTCTCGTCGCTGCCAGCCACGGCTGTCGTTTCTTTACCTAGCTTATGGACGAGATTCTTGATCGCTTCGCCGTCCAACTGCGGTGCCTGAAGTAGCTTCTTGAGCTTGCCCAGATCCTGCACCACGCGCTTCACGCC
>CAILBQ010000022.1 GCA_903832475.1 uncultured Acidobacteriota bacterium
CGCTGGCCAAGATCATCGCTGACACAACGCAGGCCAGCTTCCTCGAATTCTCCGCCGTACTCTCCGGCATCAAGGAGATCAAGCAGGTCATGGCGGCCAGCGAGCAGGCCTCGCAGATGGGCTCGCGGACGATTCTGTTCATTGATGAAATCCATCGCTTCAACAAGGCACAACAGGACGCGTTTCTGCCCTACGTCGAACGAGGCACCATCCGCCTGATCGGCGCAACCACCGAAAATCCCTCCTTCGAAGTCATCTCCGCCCTGCTTTCCCGCTGTCGCGTCTATGTCTTGAAAGCGCTGGAAGAGGATCAGATCGTCGCTCTCCTGCGACGCGCGCTCGAAGACACGGAACGAGGTTTGGGCAGTCAGAATCTCAGCGCCGACGACGAGGCACTCGCGGTGATCGCTTCTTACTCCAGCGGAGACTGCCGCAATGCGTATAACGCGTTGGAGATTGCGGCGCAGCTAGCAGCCAGTCGCTCCCCAAGGGGCCAGCACGGCGTGATCAGCCGCGCCATCGCTGAGGAAGCCCTGCAACAGCGCGTGCTGATCTACGACAAGACCGGCGAAGAGCACTACAACCTCATCTCGGCGCTGCACAAATCGGTTCGGAATTCCGACCCTGATGCAGCTCTCTACTGGCTTGGCCGCGTGTTCGCCGCCGGCGAAGATCCCATGTACCTCGCCCGCCGCGTCATTCGCATGGCCTTTGAAGACATCGGCCTGGCCGCCCCCGAAGCGCTCAATCTCTGCCTCAGCGCGCGCCAAGCGATGGAGTTTCTCGGCTCACCGGAAGGCGATCTGGCCCTCGCGGAGGCTGTCGTTTATCTTTGCCTTGCCCCCAAGTCCAACTCCGTCTACACCGCTTACAGCGCCGTGCAGCAGGACATTGAGGCGACTCGCCAGGAACCCGTTCCACTGCATCTGCGCAACGCCACGACCAAGCTGATGAAGGATCTCGACTACGCGAAAGGCTACAAATACGCGCATGACGAGGAAGGCAAGGTCGCCGACATGGACTGCCTTCCGGAATCGCTGCTTGGCCGCCGCTACTACCACCCCACCGAAGAAGGCCGAGAGAAACAGCTCGCCCAACGACTCGAAGAACTTCGCCGCCTTCGCCAGGCGAAGCGCGTCTAACATACGACAGTTGTGTCAGGCGAAGAAAAGGAGATGGTACCCCCGGGGGGGTGGGGGCACCTGCTGTGCGGGAGGATGCGGTTTCGCCGCCTGAGCTCCCGTTGGTCGCCCCGGTTGCTGCAAAGCGAATCCGCAGCGGTCCTGCTACCTACGTTCATTATGCTCTCTTGTGTCAAATTTTACGCAAGCCGCCACGAGCATTCTCGCGACGCGCTTATTCTGGTCAGCGGACAAGGGTTGATTTTCATTCGGATCATGCTACACTCGCTCGGATTTCGAACGCAGGAGGAAGCTCATGGCCGAAAACTCGTCCCTCATCCCCTACCTTGTTGTCAGCAACGCCGCCGCCGCGATTGAGTATTACAAGACTGCGCTTGGGGCCGTCGAACTCAACCGGCACAAGGCTCCGCATGACGACCGGATCATGCATGCTCACCTGCAGGTCTTCGGTGCTGACCTGATGCTCTCCGATGACTTTTCCGAGAAGATGAAAATGCCGTGCGAAACCCCCGAAGTGCTGGGCGGATCGCCAGTCACGCTGGCTTTGACTGTACCGGATGCCCATGCGCTCTGGGCGGCAGCGACCGCGGCCGGCGCGGTCGTCACCATGGAGTTGAAGGAACAATTCTGGGGCGACCTTTACGGCCAGTTCCGCGATCCGTTCGGGCACAAGTGGTCGGTTTCGCAAACGGTGAAACAGGTTGATCCCGCCGAGTTCGCAGAAAAAGCCGCCGCGGCATTTGACGCGTAACTCAGCGAAGCTCTTTCATTTAGTCGCGAGCCCTTTGAGCGCATCCACGACGATCCCAGGCGTGAGCACCTCGGGCAGCAGTGTAGGTTCGCCGGTTCCTGGCGCGTAGAGCGCATAGGCCGGCACGCCGCTGCGCCCAAACGACGTCAGCACCGCCGTGATCGCGTCGTCATGCTCGGTCCAGTCGGCCTTGAGCAGCGCGACATTGGCCTGCTTGAACGCAGCGTTGACCTGATCGGTGCGCAGGGCCACGCGCTCATTCACCTGACAGCTCAGGCACCAGCTGGCGGTGAAGTCGACAAACACCGGCCGCCCCTCGGCGCGGTACTTGTCGACGGCAGACTGCGACCAGGGCTCCCAGGCGTCTCCGGCCTTGGCTGTTGTCGCGCCCGCGCTCATTGGCGACGCCAGCGTGGTAACGCCGTAGACGCAAGCGGCGATGGCCGCGGCAATGACCAGGGCGGCGGCGACGGTGGGCGTGCTTCGGGCCGGCCATCGGCCCAGGATCCAACCAGCGATGGCGAGGAGGAGGAACATGGCGAGGAGGGCCGCCACGCCCCATGCGCCACGCGTCTGCGCCAGCACCCAGGCCAGCCAGATGACAGTGGCGAAGATGGGTACAGCGGTTGCCTGCTTCATGACTTCCATCCACGCACCTGGCCTAGGCAAGAGGCGCGTCCAGGCAGGCTGAAAGCAGAGGGCGAGGTAGGGCGCGGCAAGGCCGAGGCCGAGCGCGGTGAAGATCACAAAGGTGACGAAGGCGCTCTGGGCCAGCGCATAGCCGACGGCTGCTCCCATGAATGGAGCCGTGCAGGGCGTGGCCACGATCACCGCCAGAACTCCGGTGAAGAAGCTGCCTGCGTAGCCTTGTTTTTGCGCCAGCGAGCCGCCGGCGCTGGTCAGCGACAGGCCGATTTCAAACTGGCCGGCGAGGGAGAGGCCGAGGAAGAAGAGAAGCCCGGCCATGAGAGCGACGAAAACCGGGGACTGGAACTGGAATCCCCAGCCAAGGGTGGCGCCGGCAGCGCGGAGGGCCAGGAGCGCACCGACCAGAACCCAGAAGGAAACCACGATTCCGGTGGCGTAGACTTCGCCGTGGCCGCGCATCTTGCGGCGCTCTTCGCCGGAGGCCTGCACCAGTGCGAGGCCCTTCAGGAAGAGGACGGGAAAGACGCAGGGCATGAGGTTCAGCAGGATGCCGCCGAGGAAGGCGAGGACCGCCGCTTTGAGGACGCCGGACGCGCTGGCGGATTTCGTTGCAGGAGCACCGGCCGGGACGACTCCCGGCATCGCGGCAATCTCATAGTTGCGGCCGCCGGATAGCTCCACTACACCGGTCAGCGTGGCCGGTGTCGTCTTTAAGTCCGCGTCTTTTTTCAGTTCAAGAACGATGCCGTTTTTGATGGGGGACACAGGCTGCGGTGCGGGATTGTCCAGGACGCCCTTGTCCGCGGGAAAGAATAGCGCGGTGGTTTCCTTCTGGCCGGTCAAGACCGCCAGCTTGAACCCTGTGGCATCGGGAGTGAAGATCGCCTTCGCGGAAGCAGGAAACGGTTGCGGCAATTGCGGCAGCAGCCTACTCAACAGTGCCTGGTCGGCGGGGTCGGGCGCCGCCGTTCCTGCGCCGGCCGACACGGTCGCGGGCAGTTCCAGGTCTGCCTTCCCGGGAATGCAGACTTCCCGGCACACCACCCAATCCGCCTTTGCATGGAGCGCAACGGATCCAGCTTTCACCGTCTTCGCTACCGTGAGCTGCAGCGGGAACAGCACTTCATCGTCGTACCCAAAATCCATGAGAGGGCCGTTCGCCAGCCGCTTCGGGGCCGGGAATTGCAAGGCTCCTGCGGTCACTCCATCCGGCGGGGTCCAGCGCAAACGAGGCGGATATCCTGCATCGCCAGCATTTTTCCAGTACACATGCCAGCCCGATTCGAGCTTGAAATAGAGGCCTGCATCAGCCGGTCCACCTGCGGACAACGCGCGGTTCGGCATTACCAGCTGCACATGCAAATGATTCACATCGGCAGACGAGGAAGCCGCCAGCGCAGGCCACGCCGCAGTCAGGCCCAGGAAGAAAATCCATACAAATCGAAAGGAGCGCATCAGACCCGATTCTTGCAGTTCCTACCAGAGGCTGCAGGACGATTATCGCCCATAGGATGAACGATGCGCCGGGAAGGTTTCAGCGGTCACAAAGCAATACGATAGAACCGAGTTTCGGTTGAGGCTTTGCGCGCAAAGCATCGGTGGAAGGGAGTGTTGCGGTCAAGACAGTTGACGGGGGCTAAAGCCCCCCACTCTGTCGGTTCTGCTCGGCACGACTGAAAAGCTTGCAGAAAAAGGCCGAATCCGCCATGTTTCGTGGGCCTGCTAAGATTAGCAGGGGCTAAAGCCCACTCATTCTATTGGTCTTATTGGCACGACTAGAAGTCGTGCCCTGCTACAAAACGTCTCAAATCGAGTTTTTCCGCAAGCTGTGAAGGCGTGCCCTGTTACAAAGCGTTTCCAGGTGGAGTCTTGTTGCAGGTCGTGAAGCCGTACTGGGGCTTCCTACTTATCGTTCGCACCCACACTATCTCCGCGCGGCGTGCTCGCGGAAAATGCAGTCGTTTTGGATGCATTTGACGCCGGCGGCTTCGGCCTGAGCGACGGCTTCGTCGTGGTAGACCTCGTCCTGGAGCCAGAGGTAGGGGATGTGGAGGCGGATGACGTCCTCGACAATGGCCGGGACGTGCTCGGAGGCGCGGAAGACATCGACCAGGTCGATCTTGCCTCCTTCGATGGCTACGGCGGCCTGCGCATCCTCAAGCGACCGGTAGCAGGTCAGGACTTTGCCGTCCACGGCAATTTCGCTCAAACCCGGATTGACGGGGATGACGCGGTAGCCCTGCGTGGCGAGATAGCGGCCGATGTTGTGGCTGGCGCGGTAGGTCTTGTCGCTCATGCCGAGCACGGCGATGGTCTTGGCGTTGGTCAGCATTTCGTCGATCAGCTTGTTGCGGTCGGCGGTATCCGGCATTCCTATCTCCTGAAGTTAGAAAATCAGCTTGACTTGCTGCGCGAATGGATGCGAATTGTGCGTTTCGGCCAGCTGCGGTGTTGGTCTGTGACACGTGCTTAAAGCAGATTCCCCTAAGGGGAATGACAGAAAGAAATGCAAGGGCATGAACAAAAGCAAG
>CAILBQ010000023.1 GCA_903832475.1 uncultured Acidobacteriota bacterium
CGAATTCCCGACCTGCCCGTCGACCTTGCGGGAATTCCTCCGGATATCTATCTACCACTTGCAACCGGGGACCACGCCAAAGAGGATGAAGTTGTGCGAGTGCAGAGTTGGCTGGAAGGCGGCTCGCTAGCCCCACCCAAGATAGAGTCGAAGAGTAAGCCGGCCGCTGTGAATTAAACATTACTCAGTGAGTCGGAAGTTCATCGCAGAACAACCGCAGGTCCTTCGACTACGATTGGCGCAAAGTACGCGCCAATCCTCTCTCCGGATGACGGGTCTTTGGTTAGGAAAGCTCAGAAAATTGCCTGGTCGGCTGGCCTCGTCGATGTTCCCTACATCCCTCGTCCTTGTCTCTACTTCAGAAAGGCCTTCAGCGCATCTACGCAGGCTTCGATCTCGGCAATAGAGATGGCGTAGCCGAAGCGGAGGTGTCCTTCGCCTTGAGCGCCGAATACGGAGCCTGGAATGGTCGCGATGTGCGCCTTTTCGAGCAGGATTTCAGCAGCGGTGCGGCTGTTTTTGTGGATCCTTTCGGCGTTGGGAAAGGCGTAGAAGGCGCCGGCAGGGGTTTCGCAATCGAGGCCGACGGAGTTGAGGCCGGCGACGAGTAGATCGCGGCGCTTGCGGTACTCCTCGAGGCGATAGGCGATTTCAGAGTCGGGCGTGTGAAGGGCTTGAAGCATGGCGTGCTGTACGAAGGTGGGGACGCCGTTGGTGGAGTAAAGCACGATCTTGCGCAGGGCGGTGATGAAGGGCTCGGGGGCGACGGCGTATCCGCCGCGCCAGCCGGTCATGCCGTAGGTCTTCGAAAAGGTGAAGCAGGTAATGGTGCGCTCGGCCATGCCGGGGAGCGAGGCGATGGAGAAATGGGTGCCGTCGTAGACCAGGTCTTCGTAGGCTTCGTCGGCGACGATGATGAGGTCGCGCTCGATGGCGAAGGCGGCGACTTCTTCGGCTTCGGCGCGGGTGAAGACGACGCCGGAAGGATTTTGCGGGGTGTTGTAGTAGATGCAGCGCGTCTGCGGTGTGGCGAACTGGGCGAGCGTGGCGGCGATGCCGTTGCGGCGAGCGGTCGAGGTGGGGACGAGCAGGGCGCGGGATTGACAGCCGCGGATGAGGTCGGCGATGGGGGTCCAGTAGGGCGAAAAGACGAGAGCGTCGTCGCCGGGGTCAAGCACCGACTGGAAGGCTCCGTAAAGGGCCTGCGAGCCGCCGACGGTGACGATGACCTGGGTGGGTGTGGTGAGGATCTTGTTTTTGGTGATGAGCTTGGCGGTGAGGGCGAGGCGCAGGTGGGCGATGCCGGAGGAAGCCGCGTAGTGGGTGTGGTTCTCGACGAGCGCGCGCATGGCGGCGTACTTGATGGGCTCGGGGGTTTCGAAATAGGGCTCGCCGCCGTGCAGTGAGTGCACTTGTTCACCGGCCGAACGCAGGGCCATGACCTTGTTGCGGATTTGGACGATGTCGGAGAAGCCGACTTCATCAAGACGCTTGGCGACGCGGAGACCGCTGACTTTGATGGTCATGGATGAGGCCTTTCTGGTTCTTAAGAATGATGAAGGATCAGGATAGACGACGGCGGGGCGCGGGGTGGAGGAAAACGGGAAGGGATGACGGAACGAGCAGACTGAAAAGATCGAGGAAGCACTCACATTTCATTCCCGATAGCCGATGAAGCCGAGAGCGACTGGCCTGCAGCGCACCACGGTCGAGAGGATTCAAAGGTTGCCGGGCGCTTACCAATTGCGGCAAGGCTTGCTGCCCGAGGCCGCGGAGGAAGTATGTTTGAGCGATTGTTCTCACGTTTTGTTCGGAAGGAGAGCCCGGCGGTCGATGCAGCCGGCGAGAAGCGAAGGCATGCGGAGACGGCGGGAGAACTGGCGGCCATCAACCGGGTTCAGGCGATCATTCATTTCGCCTTGGACGGAACGATTCTGGATGCGAATGAGAATTTCCTGGAGCTGATGGGTTACCGGTTGGAGGAGATCAAAGGGCAGCATCACCGCATGTTCGCGGAGGCAGAATATGCGCGAAGCGCGGCGTACGACGAGTTCTGGGCGAGGCTGCGCCGCGGCGAGTTTGATCGCGGGGAATATAAGAGATTTGGCAAGGGCGGCAAAGAGGTGTGGCTGTTAGCCAGTTATAACCCCATCCTCGATGAGAATGGGCGAGTGATGAAGGTGATCAAGTTCGCCTCGGATGTGACCGCGGAAAAGCTGCGCAACGCCGATTTTGCCGGCCAGATGGAAGCGATCGACAAGGTGCAGGTGACGATCGAGTTCACCCTGGACGGTCAGATCTTGAAAGCGAACAAGATGTTTCTGGACTTGATGGGATACACGCTGGCCGAGGTGCAAGGACGACACCACAGCATGTTTCTGTGCCCGGGGGAGGAGAAGACGGAAGAATACGGGGAGTTCTGGAGAAGTCTCAAAGCTGGCCGATCGGATTCGCGGGTGTTCAAGAGGATACGCAAGAATGGCGAGGAGGTTTGGATTCAGGCCAGCTACAACCCGATTCGAGACATGGATGGGAAGCCGTTCAAGGTGGTGAAATTCGCGTCGGATCTGACAGCGTTGATTGTTCGAACCGAATCAACGCAGACCAGCGCCGGGCGCATGGCGCAAGCGACGAGTGAAATGTCGCGCTCCATAGAGGCGATCACGCGCAACATGGAGATGTCTCGGGATGCGACGGGCAAAATCATGGAAACCACAACAACTTCGGGCGCGCTGGCGGAGAATCTGCTGGATTCGATGAAAGCCATGGAGCGGATCGTTGGACTGATTCGCGGCATCGCGGGCCGGGTGAACATGCTGGCTTTGAATGCGACGATTGAAGCGGCGCGGGCAGGCGAGGCGGGCAAGGGCTTTGCCGTGGTGGCGACCGAAGTCAAGAGTCTGTCAGACCAGACGGCGAAGGCGACCGACGAGATTTCGCGCGAAATCGGGTCGGTGCAGGCAATTTCCGGCAAGGTAGCGCAGAGCATTCAGGAGACGGCGAAGGGCGTGGAATTTGTGAACCATTGCGTCAGCGGAGTGTCGGCTTCGGTTGACGAACAGAATGCAGTGACCCAGGAGATTTCAAGTCATTCCATGGAGATGGTGGGGGCTGTCGAGGCTATTTTGTTCCAGGCACGCAGGGGAGTTCACGAGGGTTAGGGAAGTCTTATGCAGAGCGGGATCAGACGGCGAGCAGGTTGGTGTAGACGGCCATGCCGGCGACGGCGTCCACCCCGATGGCGGCGAGGGCTTCGATTTCGGATTGGCTGCGGATGCCGCCGGCGACGATGAGCTGGCGCCGGGTAAGGGGGCGGAGACGTTGGGCGATTTCGATGGGGAATCCGCCGAGGAGACCCTCGCCATCGATGTGGGTGTAGAGGAAGGCTCCTGCGTATGGTTCGAGCGCGGCAATGGCAGCGTCGGGTGTGAGGTCTACTTGTGCCTTCCAGCCTTTGATGGCGATCTTGCCGGCGCGAGAGTCGATGCCTGCGACGATGTGGTCCGATCCAATGGCGTTGGCGAGTTCAAAGGCAAAGGTAGTGTTGACCTGACCGATGCCGTCTTTTTCCGTGAAGAGAGAGCTGCCAACGATGACGCGCCTCGCACCAGCGGACAGTACCGCCTCGGCGCGCGCGACGGTGCGTATGCCGCCGCCGACC
>CAILBQ010000024.1 GCA_903832475.1 uncultured Acidobacteriota bacterium
CGGCGGAGTAGCTCAGATGGTTAGAGCGACGGATTCATAACCCGTAGGTCGGCGGTTCGATCCCGCCCTCCGCCACCAATTACCCGTTCCGCACCATCGACCCAGGCTCGAATCAAGTGTGCACCTCGGAGTTGGAGGCGCTCCTTCTGCGTCCTCGCCGGCGCCGGTTGCTCAGCAGTGCATGTTATTCGCCCCGGATCGCCCTTCTCTCGAACGTGGCCTTGGCCCAAGCCTTCAGCACCTACGACGCTAACTGTTCCGTTCATACCTTCAGGAGAGTTTGGATATTCTGGCGCTGCCAAAGGAAGCCATGGCAATTTGAACATCGGAAAGCGGTCCGCGACCATGGTTTGCCATCCTGGCACAGAAACTTTCCTGGCAGACCGAGCTCATTCAGCCTTGTAAGTTGATTGGTAAGTCGAAGATAGGTGAGTTTGAAACCCTTGGAAGTTGAGTTATGCCACCCTCACCTTGTTCTAAACGTTCCAGATAAGCCTGAAAGCATGCGGTCGCACGAAAGCTCCGGCCCTCAAGACTGGACAATCGATTAGACTCTTAGCAGAAATGAATGCAACCAACACAGTTACGCCAGCGGCTCTGGCCGAGTTGCTGCTGAATATCGCTCCTGTGCGCCCTGTTTTCATCTGGGGGCCTCCCGGCATTGGAAAATCTTCGATCGTGCAGCAGTTCGCCGCGCAAGTTGGTTTGGAGTGCGTTTCCCTGCTTGGCAGCCAGCTCGCTCCTGAGGATCTCATCGGCGTTCCGCAGATTGAGGATGGAACCAGCCGATTTTGTCCGCCTCGGTCCATTGCCCGCAAGGATCCGTACTGCTTGTTTCTTGACGAGTTGAATGCCTGCTCTCATGAGGTGCAAAAGGCGTTCTACAGCCTCATCCACGAGCGCCGCATCGGCGAGTACATCCTGCCTCAAGGTTCGATCGTTATCGGCGCTGGAAACAGGGCTCAGGACAGTGCCATCGTGAAGCCCTTATCGTCGGCGCTGATCAACCGCATGGTGCATGTCCACCTGCGCGTTTCGTTCCGCGAATGGATGACATGGGCAGAGTCGAACAACATACATCCTTTGGTGTTGGAATACATCCGGCTTCGATCAGATCACCTCTGGAGCCAACCACCGAAGCATGAGGAGCCATTCTCCACGCCTCGTGCCTGGCATATGGTCAGCGACGCGCTTCACTCTTACGGCGATCATCTTTCCGATGAACAACTGGAGATTGTCTCCTTTGGCTGTCTATCTCCTCATCATGCCGGCCAATTCAAGGCATTCCACAAGCAGCTGCGGAGCCGATTCAAGTTGGAGGCGGTCTTGAAGGGGGAAATTGGCTGGCCGCATAAACCGGAAGACCGGGATGTACTCTACTTCCTCGCGCAGTCGTTTCGCGCGCGGATAGCCAGGGAGCTTCCCAACGAACGCACGGCCATTTCAGAACAGCAGAAACAATTCGCACATGTGGCTAAGGGGCTGCTCAAGGACCTCGCTGCCGTGAGCTTTGAAATCGCGCAACTGGTCGTGTCCAGCGACGAAAAGGAGTCGCTGCCCGATTGGTTTGTCATCGAGATCGTCCGCGATCTGCCCCGCCTGGCGGAGAAGCGTGATGGCACGCAAGGCTAGCAAGAACACCCTCGACGCGGCAACCCTTGCATTCAACGCAGCGGATAGGCAACTACACGCTCACCCGCTCTTTGCTCCTCTGATTAGCCGCGCCCGTATCTACCGAAGGCATTTCACTTTATGCCCAGACGACGCCTGGGCCATCGTTACAGGCAGCGGCGACATTTACGTTCATCCTACCCGCCGCGCCGAGGAGCAAGAGTGGGTTTATGTACTCTCCCATTGCCTGCTGCACCTGGCTCTCTCACATTTCAGAAGAGACCGGAGACCTTTGGAGTGGAATGCTGCATGCGACGTATTCGTAGCGCGATTTCTCTCCGATCTGAAAATAGGCCGGGCTCCCGCGGAGCTGCACGCGCAGGATCTTCCAGGTGGTAATGAAGACCGGCTTTACGATTGGTTCTGTGCCGACGGAATCCCGAAACACTTACAGAGATTGAGCGTAGGCGGGATGCAGCGGCTGGACCTCTATTATGGCGCAGATCAAAGATACGCCCGATCTCATGATCGGCAGGCTTGGCAGGCGAGCTTTGCCTTCGGACTCAGGCAAGCCGTCCATAGTGCAATTGACGCCGCGGCCGGCCGCACACCTGCGTTCAAAGCCAATGGAGCTTCGATGTCCAAGGCAAACGCGGCGAGGTCGTGGTTTATCAGCAGCTACCCACTCCTCGGAGCGATCGTTGCCACTTTTCAGATCGTGGAAGACTCTGCAATCTGCCTGCGCGAAAAGATTAGCGTGGGCGCCGTCAATGCCTACTCCAAGGAAATTTTTATTAATCCGGGAGTTGGTTTGAGCGAACAGGAATGCCGGTTCGTGATAGCCCACGAGATTCTCCACGTTGGTCTCGTTCACAGCCGCAGACGCGAGGGCCGCGATCCATACCTGTGGAACATCGCTTGCGATTTCGTCATCAATGGCTGGTTGATTGAGATGGGCATCGGAACGCTGCCTCAGGTAGGCGGCTTATACGACCCGGAACTGAAGGGCCTTTCCGCTGAGAGCATCTATGACAGAATCGTTACCGATATGCGCCGATTTCGCAAGCTAGCAACACTTCGCGGCGTAGGACTGAGCGACATGATGGGAGCGTCTGAAGGCCTCCGGGATTTCGACGCGATGGACCTTGATGAGTTTTACCGCAGGGCAATGTCGCAGGGGCTTGAATACCATCTCGCTGAGAACCGCGGATTTCTCCCCGCAGGCTTGATCGAGGAAATTCGAGCCCTCAGTCAACCGCCCATTGCCTGGGACGTAGAACTGGCACGCTGGTTCGATGACTGGTTTCAACCCATTGAAAAGAGGCGCTCCTTCGCGCGGCCCAGCCGCCGGCAAGCGTCCACTCCCGACATTCCCCGACCCAGCCTGGTTCCTCGCGAGGGTGCAGCGGACGGACGAACCTTTGGCGTGATCCTCGATACCTCCGGCTCGATGGATCGCCGTCTCCTCGCCAAGGCTCTGGGAGCGATTGCAAGCTACAGCGTGGTGCATGAAGTTCCAATGGTTCGCGTGGTCTTCTGCGACGCGGCAGCTTACGATCAAGGCTACATGGCGCCGGATGCGATTGCGGACTGCGTTCAGGTGAAGGGCCGGGGAGGAACCATCCTTCAGCCGGCAATCGATTTATTGCAGAATTCCGATGATTTCCCGAAGGATGGCCCGCTCCTGGTGATCACTGACGGAAAGTGCGACCGTCTCAACGTCCGCAGGAACCATGCCTTTCTGCTTCCGAAAGGCGCACGGCTGCCCTTTGTCGCTCGTGGTCCCGTATTTCGAGTTGAGTAGAAGAAAGTGATGAAATCAAGCCTCATCATCCACGATGCCTGCCAACGAAGATGGGAGTGCAGCTAGCTTGGACAGACTTGCTGAAACAGGAAAATAGGCTTTGTTAGCACGTTCGACACGCCGCAGCCCTTCCTTGTAATTGAATCGGAAGATTCACACCGGCATGCGTTGATCTCCATGTTTGTTTGTAAATAACATTTCACAGCTCGATGTGGAGTGTTCAACAGCTCGAAGCAAATCACGCATCTCGGGAAAGAACAGCTGCGAACTACACCCCCGCCGGGGAGGATTCAACTCAATACAACAGCGTTGTAGATCATATGCAGCAACACGCAGGGTGCGAGTTTACCCGACTTCTTGAACATGAAGGCGTTAACAGCGCCGAGAAGAAAGACGGGCGGCCAGGCCAGAACAGGGTGGTAGCTGGCAAAGAAGCCTGCGCTGCCAAGAATCGCCAGCCAGCCATGCCATTTGCCCTTCCATTCGCGGTCGAGAGCGCGAAAAAGCAAACCGCGAAAAAGGAATTCCTCGGCAAACGGTGCGAAGAAAACAGCCATGATGAAGTACGCCTTGCGCAAGTCGGAACCATTCGACAGTTGCTGCCGAGCGTGCTCGACGAGCTCTCGCGTGGCCGGCAGGCGGGCGAGCAGAAACTGGTAGCCAAGGCCAAGCATGCCCAGCGCCAGTCCTCCTGCCGCTGCGGCAAGCATCGCTACGATCAAGCCAGAGTCGTTCAATCCGTAGCGCCGGTAAAACGTCTCGATGGGTTGATCGAGCCAGTCGTACCTGGTGGCAGCGGTGGCAACGGACGGATCAGGCTTCCAGAGCCATACCCGGTCGGCAGAGACGTCTCGGTTCTCCAGGAATCGCGTTACCCCGATGGTCGTGCCGACAGCACACAGAGCGTAGCTGAAGGTCAAAGCGATGCCAACGTTGCCGCGGCCAAAGATGGCCACGAAGACCCCAGAAAGGACTGCCCCTGCTTCGATGAGGATGCTGATGGCCACCATGGCGTGCATTAGCGTTGGAGGCGACGGAAGGCGTTCGGACCAGGGATCGTAAAGAAACGGCAGTCGGGCGCGAAAGTTCTGCCACATGGCAGCGGCGGTGATGTAGGAGTAGACAATGCCCACGATGGCCAGGTGCCACTGCTGCGTGCATATCCCAATCGCGAAGGTGAGCATGCCCAGTTGCGCGGCCCAGCGCCGCCCTCCGGGCACCTTCTGTACCTCGCCCGACTCCGACGTAATGGTCACCAGCGTGACCGATTTTTCCGCCATGCTGCGGCCAAAGAAATACCAGGCAATGCCCACCAGGCCAATCTTCCAAACCTCCCGCGGAAAAAGGAAGCATGCACACAGCAGCACAAGCGCCACCAATCCCGACGAGATCAGCGTCCACAGCCATGCTTTGGCCTTGAGAAGAGACTCGAGTCCACGCGGCCAGGTGAGCGCGATCCACAAGGCGGAGCCTTCGCTGGCCAGCGATTTCGGCCCCAGCACCCAAAGGAAGTAGGTGCCGAAGAGGATGGCCGCGCCGCAAAGATAGTTCCAAGCCTCGCCTGCATGCTGCGTGAGATACCGCATGTTGAAGGCCTGGTATCCGGCGACCGTCAAAGGAATGAGGATAGTCTGCACAATTGCGCTGCGGTCGCGCACAAACCAGAGGAATTCTTTGCGGTACAGTGGTTCCCGGCCGAAGTCGGGAGGCCCAGCATCTTTTCTTCGTCCCGACGGTGCCGCATCGCCCTTCGCGAACTGCCCGGCAAGTCCACGCTGCGTTCCCCATACGCTGAGGCTGACGGAACCCGCGATCACAATTCCCGAAGCGATCACGCAGGTCAGCGCACCCAGGGGGAATGAGAACGCCCCGCCATGAGTTGCCCCAAGAAAAAGCCCAAGCCAGGGCCACGGGACAACTGTAAGAATTCTCAGCATTGAGGCAATAGCCGGGATAGCCTTCGGTAGAAACGATATCCCGACAAAGAAGAACATCATGGTGGCGTAACCAACCCAGCTCATCAGTCCAACAATCGCCCCGCGGGTGCGCGTCGGAAAGCGTAGCAGGATGCCGATTTCGAGAGCCTTCCCCAGGCAGGCGCAGGCGATCGAAACCGGGACGCCAATCAGGAACGCGGCCATGCACCCCGTAAGAACACTGCTATAAGCTGTGCCATACAGGGTGGCGCAGAACAACGGTCCAGTCCAATAAATGGGGTTTGCGGCAAGCGGGGACAGCATCTCCGAAAAGAAGATTGCCCCGGCGGGAATGGGATGGGAGTAAAGCCACTCCCACATGGGATGACGGCGCCGCTGAATGTCCAGTTCGAGCCCTTCACCTTGGCAAACCAGCATGGCAATCCACAGGAACAGAAAGATCGTGCCGGCAAGCGTCGGAAGTCGCCCGGCTTTCGCCAGTTGGGAAAGGCCGCCGGCGACGGCGTCTTCCGAAACCAGGTCCGCACCATCGCGCAGCGCGACCGAGTCCAGAATGCGTTTGCGAATTTCCTGAGCCGATCCACCCATGCGGCGGGCAACCCGCTTTGCTTCGGCCTCGTAATCGGAGGCGGTCAAAGGCCGGTCTCGAAACAACGGCTCCTTTGGGCTGTCCAGCATCGAGCGCACCGAGTCCAGGAACTCCTGGCTGACGACAATTTTGCCCTGCAGACTCGCCTGCGCTCGCTGCCCAGCCTCGACCGCGATATTGACCGAAACTGCGGCCAGGATATTGACCACGCCAAATAGCAGGACCCCCAGCAATACCCCGAGACCGCTCCAGTCGGTCGTGCTCCTCTTGGTCCGGCTGTTCATCAATTCCTGCTGACGGCGCTGGCGGCCGGTTGCACGCTTGCGCGACGTCCGCAGCAGAATGGCAACGGTCGGCCAGAAACGAGGCGGATTGGGCTGAACGCTCATCCGTGTTGCGGTGGCCGGGCTGTGAGGGCGAGAAAGATCTCTTCGAGCGTCGCGCCATCGTGCGCGGACGAGAGTTGGGCAAGCGAACCCTGCGCGACGATGACGCCCTCATTGAGAATCACCGCATGCGAGCACAAGCGGGTCACGTGGTCCATCAGGTGCGTAGAAAAAAGCACGGTCGCGCCCTCAGAGGCGACCTCCTGAATCAATTCGTAAAACAGATGCGTCGATTCGACATCCAGACCATTTGTAGGCTCGTCGAGGACCAAAAGCCGCGGCTCATGAAGAAGCGCAAGCAGCAATCCCAGCTTCTTTTTCATGCCGCGAGAATAGTCTTCGGCGTAATTGTCGATGTCGTCCGCCAAACGCAGGCGGGCAATAACGTCGCTCAGCCGGCCCATGGCTGCAGCAACGTCCAGCCCATGCATGGCGGCACTGAGCTCCAGGATTTCGCGCCCCGAAAGGTAGGAATAAAACACCGGCTCGTCGGGAAGAAAGCCGATGCGGCGCATCACGTCGATGCGATCATCGAATGCATC